>JAQXAF010000133.1 GCA_029253085.1 Luminiphilus sp.
TCGTAATCAAAGCGCAGTTGCTGCTTACGCATGTAACTTTCAATCACCTGATAAATCGTCCAGCCAGGAGCATGCCAAAACACCATACCGGGGGCTTCTTCCTGAGTATGAAAAAGGTCAAGCTTTTTGGCGATTTTGCGATGGTCGCGTTTTTCTGCTTCAGCAATTCTGTTGAGGTACGCCTTCAGTTCTTTTTTGTTGCCCCAGGCGGTTCCGTAAATACGCTGCAACATCTGATTGTTGGCATCACCGCGCCAGTAGGCACCCGCGACCTTAGTCAATCTAAACGCTTTTAATTTACTGGTTGTAGGCACATGGGGACCGCGGCAAAGATCCATCCACTCACCCTGTTTGTAGACAGAAATCTCCTCTCCCTCTGGAAGCTCCTCAATAATCTGAACTTTGAAGTGCTCGCCCATGTTGCGAAAAAGATCAATCGCTTGGTCTCTTGAATAAACAACCCGCTCAACGGGTAAGTCTGCACCGGCAATTTCTTCCATGCGTTTTTCGATACGCTCAAGGTCTTCGGGGGTGAAATTGTGTTCCGTGGCAAAATCGTAATAAAAGCCATTTTCGACCGTTGGACCAATGGTGACTTGCGTACCGGGAAACAGCTGCTGCACCGCTTGAGCGAGTAAGTGCGCGGTGGAATGTCGAATAATTTCAACCCCCGCTTCGTCACGTTCAGTGATGATGCTTAACGAAGCATCATCATCGATCAAGTAAGAGGTGTCGACCTCTCGGCCATTAACTACGCCCGCCAGAGCCGCTTTTGCCAGACCCGGGCCGATGTCAAATGCCACATCGGCCACAGAGACCGCGTGCTCGAAGCTGCGCCGAGACCCATCTGGAAGATTAATAACTGGCATACTGACATTCCTTTTAACAGCCCCACCGCCTTGTGGAAGCTATACGCTGAAGTAATGATTAATCCCAGAGGACGGGTCACCGATGAGCAATTTAACGCTCACACGACCGAACATCCAACTACGGGAAGTCGTGAGCCGTTTGCAGACACTCCAAATGATTAGCGAACGTCGCGGTAGCAAAGCCCTGAGGGATCGTCATAGTATCGCAACCGCATACACGGCGCACCAAGTGACCTTGAGGGAATCGAAATACTTTACTATCGAACAGCCCAAAGATCGTAAATGGAGACTGCAACTCCCGATTGACGACTCGTATCAACCAGCCGACATGCGCACTGGTAAACGAGTCGATTCAGCATGACGATTGACGGCAATTCCACAGTAGAAGAATCACATAAAGTTCCACCCCACCGCCAAATCCCATGTTGCTTGCAGACTCAACCCGGGCAACCCACCGTATCGATGATACGAGATCCCTGTGCAATGATTTAACCGAGCTACCGCTTGGACACGAGGCCTACCGGCCCTGTGGCTGCACAATCAGTTGAGCCAGCAAGCCCAGTCGAAGCCAAACCTGACGCACACAGGTACAGGCTGTGTCATCTATAAGTGCCTAGTCCCCGTAATGTATCGTAATGTTTACCAAGGAACGATAAGCAGGAACACCTACCATGGAAGGAAGCACGAAGAGCGACAGCGCCCAGTTGTCACACAGCCAAGTTTTGCGCAGAAAAATAGCAATGGTGACGCCGAGATTAGGCGAACAACTGGTCCACTTTTGGAATCACCCGCGCATTGCGGACATTTTCCCAAAGCACCTTGAGATTCTCTATCATACGGTACACGCCAGTGTGCCTCTGCTTGAGGCAGCACTCTCCGAAGCGCAGCGGCTCGAGTTAACCTGTCCTGTAGCTAGAGCGCTGATTCCCTACTTAAAAAAGCACATCGTAGAAGAAAAAGATCACGATGTTTGGGTACTGGAAGACCTTGAGGTTTTTGGCATTGACAGAAAAAGCGTCATTGAAAAAATCCCCCCCTCAGTGGTCGCAACACAAATTGGCAGCCAGTATTACTACATTAAATATGCCCACCCATTGGCCATCATTGCTTATCTGGCGGTTGTGGAGGGGTCTCCACCGGTGGCTGATCAGCTTGACCGTCTGGTGACCAACACTGCCATTCCAAAAGAAGCGATGCGAAGCTTTTACAAACACGCTGACATAGATCGCTACCACAGCCAGGAGCTTTGGACTTTCATCGATACACTGCCACTAACCCACAAACAAACAAACCTGCTAGGCTTGAATGCGATGCTGACGACTGAGCACGCTGCAAATGCCCTCGAATACCTACTGGAAGACTTCAGTTGACTGAGCCAATGGAGCCACGGGCGATGTACGTACGATGAAAAAACCTGATTCCACCGCTGCAGCGAGTGGTCCGTTTGCCTTCGTTTGCTATTCGCACCGGGATGCACCGACGGCATATAAGGAAATCCAACGATTGCAACGAGCGGGCATCAGAGTTTGGTACGACGAAGGTATTGGGGGAGGTGACGAGTGGGCTGACTCCGTAGCCACGGCTATTGCTGAAAGCACCGCATTTTTTTTCTTCGTAACTCAAAACTCTGTTCAGTCAGAGCACTGTAGACGAGAAATTAATTTTGCTCACGACTGTGCCACCGCGGTAACGCCCATTTATTTGGAACCTACCACCTTGCCTGCGGGCCTGAAACTCAGCTTGAGTAATCGACAGGCCATCATGAAGTACGAATTGCCAGAAAGTGATTACGAAAAAAAAATCACATCGCTCTCGGCCGCCAACGGACTCGAGCCTGACAACAGCCTGCTAAATGAAGCTCCAGAAAAAAGCCAGCCTTCTGTGCCGATTAGTACTGATATTCAGGCCCCATCGGGCCGTCCCGGAATTGCAATATTGCCGTTCCAGAATAGATCCTCAGATCAGGATATAGATTTTATATGCGAGGGTATCGCGGACGAGATTATAGCCTCAATGTCCGATATTGAAGGGATAAGGATAATTTCCAGCAACTCTGCAACAAAGGTGAATCAGCAGACCACCGACATCCAAACAATAGGCACTCAGCTGGACGTAAAATATATTTTAGAAGGCAGCATACAAAAATCACTACAACGTCTGAGAATTACCGCCAAGCTACCCAGCACTCAAAGCGATGAAATACTCTGGGCGGAGCGATGGGACTGCATGATCGATCAAATATTTGACGTGCAGGAAACGATTGCAATCAGCGTTCTAAAAGCGCTTCAAGTTCAGCTCAGTGCCACAGAAAGCGCGCATCTGGTTGAGCGTCACATACCTGACATTCAAGCCTACGAATTTTATTTACGTGCCAGGCAGCTGACCAAAACCTTTTCCGAAACAGCATTGCAAGACGCGCTGGACTACCTAAGGCAAGGCGAAACTATTGTTGGTGAAAACGCCTACATTATTGCGGCGATGGGACAAATTTACTGGCAGTTTCACAATGCTGGCATAGATTCAGGCCCAAAAAATCTTGCTGCGGCAGAGCAATGTGTCGCGAGGCTCTTTGACCTTGACCCCAACTCCGTCGACGGGCACAGACTCTCTGGATTACTCAAAGCCAAAAATCCGGACAGCATATTCGAGGCCATAAAGCATTTAAGAGTCGCCTTGAAGGCTCACCCGAACGACCCAGAGACACTGCTGTGGTTATCGCTAATATTTGCCGCTGCCGGACAGATTACTGCGGCCAAGTCGCTTGCTGATCATTTGTTAAACATTGACCCCTTGACTACCGTCAACCATGTACTCCCCGGCTTTATTAACATGCTCGACGGCAATCTGACTCAAGCAACCGGTGAACTTCTCTATAGCCATGAAATGAACCCTGGCAACCCAATAACTACGCTCGTATATGGACAAGCCCTCGCCATGACGGGAGATAGCGCCGCTGCTATACCCGTGTTTCGCTCCCTCAAGACGATGCTGCCAGACACTTTTTTTTCCCGGCTGGGAGAGCTCTTTGCCGCGAGTCTCGAAGGGGACGCAAAAGCCGCCTTGAGGCTAGCCTCGGATCAACTCAAATCAGAAGCGCAAACTGACTGGCAGTATTCCTGGACTCTCGCGCAATGCTTTGCGGTTATCGGGAACAGCGAAGAAGCCATTGACTGGCTAACCAATGCGGTTCGTCACGGATGGATGAACTACCCGGTCCTTAATGAGTATGACCCTCTGCTTGAGTCACTAAGAGGCCATGAGAGATTTCACGCTCTCATGGCGGACGTTAAGGCTAGGTGGCTCGCCTTTGACGCTTAGATGAAAGAGGCGGAAGCCACTGCAGCGTCCTCGTCAGAAACCTGATCCTTTACCTTTTTGAGTATTCTTGCCAACTCCTTATGCTCGTCGCCATCAAGGGCTTCAAGGGCCGCTTTTACTGAGTCGGGCAAGTCCTCTTTCACCACTCCAGCTTTATGTAACTCTAAATGCTTATCTGACATCCGATGTCTTCCTTGTATGATTTACTGGTATTTTCTTCTGAATTTGCGAATCAAATCACATATTATTACGAGACAGATCACAGCAAATAAGTTAGGCCCAAAAAAATGAAAAAGCAAGCTTTCCCAAAATGGCTGCCGAGAGAAGTTGCTGAGCACTACGACTTCCCCCTAAGCGAGCTCGATGGCAGCAAGCAAAGCGTCGCTATTATTTCATTAGGAGGCAAACTTGATATTGATGAGCTGCGCCAAAACTTCACTGATATGGGCGCCCCGATTCCGTCACTTGAAATTCAAGACATAGACAGCGATAGCATTGGCCACGAACAAAACAATGCTCCGACAACAGAGACGCATCTGGACCTTGAGGTCATTGGTACCATTTGCCCCAACGCAGCAATTAGCATCTACCGTGGTGCAAATAACGGTGGTTCTGGGTTTGCGCAGGCTTTAGCCGCAGCAGTTGAAGCTAATCATTCAGTTATTTCAATCTCATGGGGTAGGCCGGAACTGGATGGGGACGATACCAGCGCGCTAGAAGAAATTCTTAAAGTCGCACGGAAGTCAGCTATCACGGTATGTGTTTCTGCAGGCGACGGGGGGTCATCGGGGCATCGCAACGGACTACATGCAGTTCCAGCGCCCGACCAGCGAGCCCATGTGGAATACCCTGCGTCTAGCCCCCATGTCATTTCTTGTGGAGGCACCCAGCTACTAGTCAACGGCGAGGGCGTTAAAGAAGTGGTCTGGAATAACAGCGGCCCAAAATATAAAAGCAGTGCAACCGGAGGAGGCGTCAGCAGATTGTTTCCCAGACCTTTATGGCAAGAGGCACACGGAGTCGATATTACGTCAGTCAATTCAGGGGAGCCGGGACGCACTGTGCCTGACGTATCGGCCATCGCGGCTGGAGGAGATTGGCTGATTTTTGAAAATTCAAAAAGTAAAATCGCGGGAGGCACCAGTGCCGTTGCACCCCTTATGGCCTCTCTCGTGGTGCTCGCCAATCAAAAGCGAGCATTAATCGGAAAATCGCGGCTTGGATTTATCACAGATAAACTCTATGAGATAGCCAGAGCAAAAAAAGGGTTTGTCAGCGTTACGCAAGGCCACAACAAGCCCACCAACGATTACCCGGGGTATACCGCCCGTGCAGGGCACGATGCTTGCACCGGGCTGGGCTCGCCACGGGCTAGTGAACTCATCAATGAGCTTGCTAAGCTCGCATAGGGCCGTCTTTCGAGCCGAAGATGGCATTACGCTCTTAACGTTCTCGAATTTTCAACGGCTAACTGGCCAACACCACTAAAGCGCAGACAGACTCAGATCAATTGTCAGTATCAGTGACTATTTGAACATAAGAAGCGCCCTTCACATTATGTAATGATAAGCACATGGGCACACAGCCGCCCGGGGCTGAACCTAATTCAAAAAGGCAGATTAACCACTCGCCGCGTGCCCATGCTCGACTAGGCCTAAACCTTGAGAGCGACGGACACCAATGCAAATACGATTGAGAACAGTGGGGAAAATCATGAAGCAACGAGTGGCGTTGGTCGAAGATGAACAGGCGCTGGCCGCCAGTTATCAAGAGTTTTTGCAACGAGCCGGTTACACCGTAGCCCTGTATGCAACTGCGAAAGACGCAATTGCCGGGATTAAAGACCTTCGACCCGATTTGATTCTTTTAGACATTGGATTAGGACACGATCCTGAGGCGGGCTTTGAGCTATGCCGCACGCTGAGAGCGAGTGACCCCCTCGTCCCCATCGTATTTTTGACCGCTCGCGATGAAGAGGTGGATATCATTTCCGGACTGCGTCTGGGCGCCGACGATTATCTCACTAAAGATATTTCGCGATCGCACCTTCTTGCTAGGATTAATGGACTTTTACGACGCGTAGTGGCCCTGAGGAATCCAGAAAATCAGGAACAAGTCCTCAAGCGGGGAGACCTCGAACTTAACAGCGAGCGCCTGACCACCACCTGGGGAAATTCTCAGGTTGCCCTCACCTATACCGAATTTTGGATGTTGTATGTCATGGCAAAGAATCCGGGACATATCAAGAGCAGAGAACAGCTAATGGAAGCGGCGCGGGTCGTTCTGGACGACAGCACAGTCACCTCTCATATCCGCCGTATTCGGCGAAAATTTGAGGCCGCAGACAAGCAGTTCGAACATCTTGAGACGGCCTACGGGCTGGGTTATCGCTGGCGGGGCGATGCATGAAACTGCGCTACCAACTCGCCGCTTTATCTCTTACGTTTCTCGCTATCCCTTGGGCGGGCTGTGAATTTCTCAAGTCCAACGAAAAGACGCTGAGTATATTGCAGGAGCAATCACTGAAAGCCACTGGACAGGCTATTGCCCACGGCCTCTATAACGACAGCCGCTTGCTTTATCCTGAGCCCATCAGAGTCTTGGCGCCCTTTACCGACCGCTCGCTTCAAGTTCATCGTCTCAAGTCAGCCCTGATTCTCGATGGTTACTTCGGCGACTGGCCCGAGGTTCAGTGGCGACGATTTGGTACGGAGCGTCGTCCCTTAGACCTGCGACTGGGTAAGCATGGTGCCCAACTTGTTGTCGCCGTAAAAGTTGCCGACGACAGTAAAAGTTACGATACAACGACCCCGGGAACCGAGCCCAGCGGGGACAGGCTGGTCCTAGTCACTTGGCTTGGCAATCAACGACAACGCTACGTGATCAGCACGGCAGCGCCTGGCAAGGTTGTAGCACGTCTCTTGGGGCGGCAGTTAGCGTCGGCTCAACCCAATGCGATTACAGGCCACTGGGCCGATACCAGCGCAGGCTATCAACTGGAATTAACGCTACCTTTCGCCCTTGCTGGGGAACGTCTAGGCGTTTATTACCTAGACGCCGATGAAGGCGGCATCAGCGTAAGGGGAAATGTCGCGCCGCTTGATACTGAGGCTCCACCTTGGCTTGTTCACAGCACCGCTGGAATAGAACAGTGGATAAATCGATACCAAAATCAGGGCATTGGCGTACAAATTTTAGATCGCTGGGGGTGGCCGCTGGCCACAGCCCTAGAAACACAGCGGCCGACTCAGGCAAGGACTTTTTGGCTTACCCCCTGGCTTTATCGCCAAATACTTGGCACGCCGCCGCCGTCCTTGGCCAGCCAAATAGCAGCAACAGGACAAATGGTGAGTCTAGGCATCGCAACGGCACAGCGCGGCCTTGAAACTCAAGAAACCGTGGCAACCCCTGAGGGCATAAAAACGCGCTTCACAGCGCCCATTAAAAGCTCCCAGGGGCTTATTGGCATTGTCGTTACCGAAAGCACTAGGAACCAGTATTTATCGGTGAGCACACCCGCTTTTGAGGCGTTATTAGTCGGCGGCACTGGGGCACTCATTTTGTGTTACGTCACCGTGCTTATTTTTGCCATTGTGCTGGGTAAAAGAATCAGCGGGCTGTCTCGAGCCACTCAGAATCTAGGTGTTTCCGATACGACACTGCCTCTCGATGGGTTTAATGACGAGCTGACACAGCTCACGAGGGCCTTCAATAATCAACTCCATCAACAACAACAGCTGCAGGCCTATTTGAAAGCCCTGCCCCAAAGTCTCGCCCATGAAATCAGAACACCCCTCGCCATCATTCGTTCCGCCATTGCCTTGCTGACGGACGGAGAACCGTCATTAACTGAACAGCAGCAAATTATGGCCCGAGCCGAGAGCGGCGTTGACCGTCTCACCCAACTGCTCAATACGATGAATGAGGCTAATCAACTTGAGCAGATCATGGAGCATGAGCCGCTGAAAACAACCGATCTGAGTGCTTTGGTTGAAGAGCTTGCGGCGGCTTACAACCTTACCTTTATAAAATGGACCTTTGCCGTACTGGCCGATGAAACTGCTGTGGTTGCCAAAATTTCACCCGACCTTATTGTTCAGGCACTCGATAAATTGATTGCCAATGCCACATCGTTTGCTCGACCGGGAACCACTATTGCCTTAAAACTCAGTCAGCGAGGACTGTGGTGGCGCTTGACAGTCATTAACCTCGGTCCGCCGCTGCCAAGCGATACAGATAGGCTTTTTGCGCCGATGGTATCCCTGCGTGATAAGGATCAAAAAACTGAGGGCTCTCTGGGACTGGGGCTTTACATCGTGAGTTTGGTAGCAAGGCACCATAACGGCGAACCCTGGGCGCATAATCTCGAAGACGGCACTGGCGTTGAGGTGGGGTTCAGCGGTTTACTCGGTTAGAACGGGCCCATCAGCTATTTCTTGCCATAGCCAGCCATGCCGGCACTTGCGCCTCAATTTTTGCCATAACCTGGTTGAAGGCTGCCTCGGCGAGTTCAGGGTCAGATAATTTAGACGGATCTGGTA
>JAQXAF010000150.1 GCA_029253085.1 Luminiphilus sp.
AGATTGTCGAGAGTGCTGCGCAACCCCATAGGTTATCCCTCCTTCTCTATGCGCGTAAGATTGTCGCGCAATATCGGTCCGTACTCATATTTGCCGGGGCACACATAGGTGCACAGCGCTAGATCTTCTTCATCAAGCTCAAGGCAACCCAACGCTTGGGCCGTTTCGGTATCACCGACCAACAACGCCCTGAGCAGCTGAGTGGGTAAAATATCGAGGGGCATAACACGTTCATAGTTGCCTACTGGCACCATTGCCCGCTCGGATCCGTTAGTGTTAGTCGTCATAGCACTTGGCTTCATACCGAACCAGCTCGATAGATAAATACCCATGACTGAATGCTTACCCGCTCCGGGCGTTAACCAACCCATGAAGTCACGATCCCGACCTTCAGCGAGTGCCGTTACTTGATTGTGATAGCGACCTAAGTAGGCGCTATCAGACTGCACAGTGCGCCCCCCTAGCACGGAACCGGAGATAACCCGCACGTCTCCAGCCGCCAACTCCCCTGCGGTGAGCGCCTGCAAATCTGCACCCAAGCGGGTTCGAATTAGGCGAGGGCGCTCAACCTCAGGGCCCGCGAGGGCGACCACCCTGTCTGTGTGGAGCTCCCCTTTCAGAAATAGGTAACCCACGGCGATGACGTCCTGATATCCCACTGTCCAAGCTATTCTTCCCAAGGAAGCACCCATCAGAAAATGAATATGTGTACCCGGTAGTCCCGCGGGGTGCGGCCCAGAAAATTCAACCTGCTCCAAGCGAGGGTGGGTGCCCTTAGCAATACCACTGCCTGGCGCCGTGCACAGGTAGGTAGGACAATCGACCATCCCCGCGAGAAGATCCTGACCCAGGCTAAAAGCTTCGCCATGCTCCGCGATAATCAATGCGGGGTCTGGAGCTAGGGGGTGCGTATCGATCGCGGTAATAAAAAGCCCTGACGGATCGGTCGCAGGATCTGCCACCTTGCCGTAAGGACGTGCACGCAGCGAGGTCCATTGCCCGCTGGCAGTCAGCTGACTGCGAACAGCCTCACTGTTCAGGGCTCGAGCCTCTTCAACGCTGTGGGCACCGAAATTCACGGCCTCTAGGCTGTCGTCTATCTCAATGACCAGCGACTGGAATACCCTGCGGGCGCCACGATTAAGCGCAACCACCCGACCCGATGCCGGAGCCGTAAAGTCTATTCCCTCGGTCTTCTTGTCGCTAAAGATAACCTGTCCTTTACGAACCGTATCACCCTCAGCCACTGCCATAGTGGGCTTCATGCCTTCATAATCTGAGCCAACCAGAGCAACATTTCTCACGGCCGAAGACGAATCGATGCTTGAATCTGCTGCGCCTGCGAGTGGAATATCTATGCCGCGTCGAATTTTGATCATGTGCGCTTCCGCTTATGTCTAGTCGTCTGCACCCGGGGCCCGGGGCACGCTTGGGGAAAGTAACAATGCAGCGCCAAGGGACGCGGGCCGAGCCGTTGAACCTCCCCCGAGTCAACTCCCCGTGCCGGGTGCTTTGCACACCCAGATGTCTTCATACTACGCTAGCCAGCCCTTTGCTCGCATGCGCAAAAACCCGGCGACGCAATTGTACCGGACGCCCTCACAAACTCCAAGACAACTCACAAGGTGCCGGAATCACCCTTTGGGTAGGTCAGATAACTAATGCCCGCCATTTTTTCGAGGACCCTATAAACCTGGCAACTGTAACCATATTCGTTGTCGTACCACAGGTAACAGACCACGTGTGCACCATTAACAATGGTCGCTTGCGCGTCAAAGACACAGGCGGCCCTAGACCCCACAAAATCTGACGACACAACTTCGGGCGACGCTGAAAAATTGATTTGTTTACGCATTGTTGAGTGCAGCGCCGTATTGCGCATAAATTCGTTCAATTCTTCAACGGTCGTCTCTTTTTTCAGGGTTAGGTTGAGGATTGCCATTGAGACATTGGGCGTCGGCACGCGGATAGCGTTGCCCGTTAATTTCCCCTGCATCTGCGGCAAAACCTTGGCAACCGCCTTGGCGGCTCCAGTTTCAGTAATCACCATATTTAACGGCGCCGAGCGGCCCCGGCGGTCAGCCTTGTGGTAGTTATCAATCAGGTTTTGGTCGTTCGTGTACGCGTGAACCGTCTCAACGTGGCCGCTGAGGATACCAAATTCATCATCAATCGCCTTTAACGGTGGCGCGATCGCATTGGTGGTGCACGACGCGGCAGAAATAAGACGATCAGTTGAGGCAATGTCATGGTCATTGATCCCCGCTACGATATTTTTAAGCTGTCCTTTACCCGGAGCGGTCAGAATAACCTTTGAAACCCCTGTACCTTTCAGGTGTCTAGACAACGCCTCATCGTCACGCCACACGCCGGTATTGTCGATCACAATGCAGTCATTGATGCCATGAGTCGTATAGTCGACGTCTTCAGGACGGTCAGCATAGATCACTTTAATTTCATTACCGTTGGCGACAAATGACTGGCGGTCTTCATCGACCCTAATGGTGCCCTGAAATGCACCGTGAACGGAGTCTCTACGCAGCAGGCTGGCACGTTTGACCAAGTCATTTTCGGCACTACCACGACGTACAACGATCGCCCGCAAACGCAAACTATCCCCACCATCTGTCTTGTTGATCAAAATTCGCGCCATCAGGCGGCCAATGCGACCAAAGCCGTAAAGCACAATATCAACTGGCTTTTCCACCGGGTGTTGGGTTGAGTTAACGAGGAAGTCGAGTTGCTGAGCCACATATTCCTCGAGGGTCATGCCCTCGCCCTGCGCCTTATCGAAGAACTCTACAGCCAGCCTACCTACATCGATGTGGCTAGGACCCAGTTGCATCTCGCGCATTGCCTCGAGTACGGGTGCCGTTTCAAACTCGGAAAGCTCGTTGTGCTCAACTTGCCGGACGTAACGGTGGTTTTTCATGATGTCCAAAACCGATTGATTCACCAACGAGCGTCCGTAGATGTAGCATTTGACGTTTTGCTCCCGGGCCAAGGCGCCCACTTGAGGAATCATGGCTTCAGCCAAAGCCTCTCGCTCTTTCCAATCTGAAAAATAATTGTCGGGGCGCTCGCGTTTGCGCTGGTCAGTCAAGGGAAACTCCTGAAATTCAGAATACAAAGTGGGGAATGGGTTATTATCGGTTCAACCTGTGCTTGGCCGCAAGTAATTGCGGGCAGCTTGCCCAGAGAATGACCTCAATTGGGCATTTTTACACTGATCACCCCTTTCTACGGACACTGCATGTTTTCCACACTTGTCGCTTCTACCCCGTGGCCAGAAAAGCCGGGTTCCCGCTCGGCACTGGGGCCCTGTCCGGGTACAGCCACCGCTATGGCTGTGGCAGAACTTGCCAGCCAGCAAGCGCTTTTGGTCGTTGTAGTACCCAGCTCCGCGAGCGCCGCCGCGCTGGAGCGGGAATTACCTCTTTTTAGCGCTGCTGACCTCAATATTCTCACGCTCCCAGACTGGGAGACTTTGCCGTATGACAACTTTTCACCCCACCAAGATATTGTCTCTGAACGCCTGAGCACCTTTCATCAGCTTAAAGACATAACAGCCGGCGTATTAATTGTGCCGATTACCACACTCATGCAGCGAACACCCCCGGTTCACTACGTCGCAGGCAACAGTCTGGTACTTGATGTAGGACAGGCTCTTGACAGTAAGACCCTCATTCACAACCTCACTTTAAACGGCTACCGCGCTGTTGATACCGTTTATGAACACGGTGAGTATGCTGTGCGAGGTTCACTGCTCGACATCTTCCCTATGGGTAGCCAAGTCCCCTACCGCATCGACCTTTTCGACGCGGAAATTGAAAGTTTGCGGACTTTTGATCCAGAGACCCAGCGCACAATTAGCAAAGTGGAGTCAATCCGGCTTTTGCCTGCTCGAGAATTCCCCCTCACAGAAGAAGGCATTCGACGCTTTAAATTGAACTGGTATCGAAAGTTCGATGGCGACCCCGAGGCTTGTCCTCTGTTTAACGAAATTTGTGCCGGGCGGGTGCCTGGCGGCGCCGAATATTTTCTCCCACTCTTTTTTGACAGCTGCGGGACAGTTTTTGATTACCTCCCCGATCATGCGGCCCTCATTACCCTTGGCGATCACTATCAAGCCGCAAGCCAGTTCTGGACAGAAATCACGTCTCGCCATACCGAATATGGCGTTGATGTGCGAAGACCACTGCTGCCCCCTTCAGAAGTTTTCATGCCTACGGAGGTGCTATATGAGGGCCTCAGCAAATATGCCGTACTCGAGCTGCGTACGGAACAAGATGCGCCGGTTCATCAGAAAACCGGATTACTGGCTCCACCGAATCTTCACGATACGTACCAGGGCGCCACGGCACTTGAGCGGCTCGCAACATTTGTCGAAAAACATGAAGGACCTGTGCTGCTGTGCGCAGAATCACCCGGTCGACGAGAGGTACTGCTTGAAGGATTAAAGGAGTTAGGACTTCACCCAGAACCCGTTGCCGAATGGCCCGGCTTCATTGCGCAAGGTATTTCTCTGGGCATTACCGTAGCGCCTGTCGACCGAGGGTTGTACCAAGGCAAAGGCCAACCCACCCTCGTCGTTGAAAACCAGATTTTTGGCGCGCGGGTTGCTCAGCGAAGACGTCGACGAACGGTTGAAGAGAACAATGCAGATGCCATCGTTAGAGATCTCACCGAATTGCGACCGGGCGTACCGGTCGTTCACCTGCAGCATGGGGTTGGCCGTTATATGGGGCTGCAATCTCTAGAGATTGACGGTGCGCCTGCGGAATTTTTACTGCTGCAATACGCCGATGCTGACAAGCTGTATGTTCCCGTTGGATCGCTTCATTTAATCGCGCGCTATACGGGAGCCGACCCCGATACGGCGCCACTACATCGGCTGGGCAGCGAGCAATGGGAGAAAGCGCGCCGCAGAGCGCGCGAAAAGGCCAATGACGTCGCCGCACAACTCCTTGAGGTCTACGCTCGTCGAGAGGCCAGACAAGGGTTTCAGTGTGAACTCGACGAAACCGCCTGGCAGCGATTTTCAGAGGAGTTTCCCTTCGAGGAAACCCCCGATCAGAGCGCGGCGATTGAGGCTGTTCGCGCTGATATGTGTGCAGCCAAGGTCATGGACCGATTGGTCTGCGGTGACGTCGGGTTTGGAAAAACCGAAGTGGCTATGCGAGCGGCTTTTATTGCCATAGAAAATAACAAGCAGGTCGCCATACTGGTTCCCACTACCCTGCTTGCCCAGCAGCATTACAACAGTTTTCGAGATCGGTTTGCCGATTGGCCAGTAAAGATCGAAGTTGTCTCTAGGTTTCAGTCCAATAGCGATATCGCAAGCGTTCAAAAACGCGTCGCATCAGGCGATGTCGATTTACTGATTGGTACGCATAAACTTCTCCAAAGCACCTTTGCCTTTGAAGACCTAGGACTATTGGTTATCGATGAAGAACACCGCTTTGGTGTTAAACAAAAAGAGGCGATCAAGGCCCTGCGCGCCCAAGTCGATATTTTAACCATGACGGCAACACCCATCCCTAGAACCCTCAACATGGCTCTAGGAGGACTACGCGACTTGTCTATTATAGCGACACCTCCAGCGCGTCGCCTGTCGATCAAGACCTTTGTACGCGAACACTCGATCTCTTTAGTCAAGGAAGCCATCCTGCGAGAGACCCTACGAGGCGGACAGGTTTATTACTTGCACAATGAGGTGAAAACGATCGAAGAAACCGCAAGTCGGCTTCGAGAAATGTTACCTAACCTATCGGTCGGCGTAGGACACGGCCAATTACGCGAAACGGCACTTGAGGGTGTCATGACCGACTTTTACCACCTGCGCCATCACATCTTAGTGTGTAGTACGATCATCGAAACCGGCATAGACATACCTAACGCCAACACCATTATTATTGACCGTGCTGACAAATTTGGGCTGGCGCAACTTCACCAACTCAGGGGCCGTGTTGGACGTTCCCACCACCAGGCTTATGCCTATCTCCTCTGTCCACCCCGTTCGACAATGACCTCTGATGCCGAAAAACGTCTGGAAGCCATCGAAGCTGCTGGGGCCCTAGGTGCCGGTTATCTGCTGGCTACCCACGACTTGGAGATCCGCGGCGCAGGCGAGCTACTCGGGGACGAACAATCGGGACAAATACACAGCGTCGGATTTGGGTTGTACCTCGATATGCTCAATAACGCAGTGCGAGCGCTTAAACGGGGAGAAATTCCCGATGTTGATGGACCGCTGGACAGCGGCACAGAAGTAAAACTGCACATTCCTGCGCTCATTCCCGACGACTACTTGCCCGACATCACGTCGCGGCTAGTACTGTATAAGCGCATTGCCGCGTCTGTCAGTCACGAAGCACTCCGCGAAATTCAGGTGGAGATGATCGACCGCTTTGGCTTACTCCCCGACGCCACCAAAAACCTCTTCACCCAGGCCGCTATTAGAGTGCGCGCACAACGCTTGGGCATTGCTGAAATTGAAGTTGGTGATGGGGGTGGTAGCATCGCATTTACAGATCAGACCCAGGTCGAGCCCATGACACTGGTTAAACTGGTTCAAGGCGATCCCAAAACCTACGGGCTTGCGGGCTCTAATAAATTGCGCTTTAGTTGTGAATTGCCCGCGCTCCCTGAACGTCAAAGCTTCATCGAAGCCCTACTCGAGAAACTTGATCAGGAGACATCATGAAAGGTCAGCAAAGCCCCAAGTGGCTGCTTAGCCTATTAATGGTCAGCTGCGTTGTCACTGCACAAGATGCGGCGCTGATCCCTGTTAATGTCCCGGAGTCTCTCGACCCCAATGAAGGCTCTGGATGGCTCCGTATTGAGCTTGCCGTGTTGGTGGACGATCGCACTGAAGTCATCGCCTCGGAAGCCTGGCCACCTTACCCTGCGACCCAGTATCCAAACAGCCATCGCCGCCTAGAAGACGCCCAGCTTTTAACGGCGTTGTCTGGTCAATATCCCCAAACTGAGGTGATTGCAGAGCCCGATGGCTCGATCACATTGCTTATCCCAGACCCGCAGCAAATCGTGGCCAAAGCGAAAGCCGACGCGCTGGCAGCGAAGCAACAAGAGCTAACAAAAAACATGGGGCCAACTATGGGTGGGCGTGATGATATCCCAACGACTGCTGACGAAGCTTCACCGGCAGTCAAGTCGGTCGAGAACCCTGAGCCCATTGCTCTGGAAATGATCAATGCGCCTGACAGGCCAGCAAATGCCGGGGCGGAATGGCTGTCCCCTTTCAATGAAACATCGCCTGCAGAGGCCCCTGACGACTCCGCACTGTCCCCCGAAGCAGGTCTCGTTTTTGGCATGGAAGATACTGTGGAACCCGCGACACCCTTGCCGGTGCTGCCAAACGGCTTCACCGTGAGGCCCGTGCAATTGTTGTCAGAGGGGCTCCGTCAATTAACCCGAAGCAACCCCGACCGACTGGAGCTGAGCACCGCTTGGTTACAGGCACCCGAGGTTGCCAACCTACCCATTGTCCTTGACAACTCAGGGGACGAACCAGAATGGCCTCAGCTTCAGGGCTTTGTGCAAATTCGCACCGGGGATACGCTAAAGGTCGGGGTCAATTTTTGGTGGAACACCCAGGCCTCGTATTTGCCAGAGGGCTTTTATATGACTGCGCCGCCCATGGCCCCTCCGCAACGGCTCTGGCGGGACCAGACGTCGCTACTGCCTCTTCCAAGCACAACGGTAGCAAAACGTCAGACCACCTTTAAAGCCATCGAGACGCATATAGCCGCGGGGTTACCCCTGATCGAATTCGTAGATCCCACGACAGGATTTTTTCGAGAATTGGCACCCGAGACAAACGACTTAAATAATTTTTCGCCCCCGGAGACATGGCCTTGGCGGCACTTTATTCATGTAGCAGATACGCGATCGGTGTCCGAAGGCTCTATTCGCTATTTCGACCATCCAGTGCTTAAGATCATTGCAACATGGCAGGAATTAACCTGGGGCGAGGTTTACCAAATAGGCGCTGAAGATCATGAACGCGAAGAACTTGAGGCTGCGATTCAAGAAGCCAAAAGCGCAGCCGATGACTCAACGCCACCGCCGGTGAGCCAAGTGCCACCCGATAAGCAATCTTTGCGCTAAGCCTTGGCCTCCAGAGCCTCTGTTCTCTGAATATCGGGCTCATGGTCCAACAGCAGCGTGCGTGTAGGAAAGGCAACCTCAGCACCTTGGTCGGCGATAATCGCTAGGATCCGGAGCAACACCTCCTGCTTGATGCCATGAAATGTCGCCCAGTCCGTAGTTTTGGTGAAGGCGTAGATGAAAAAATCGAGGGAAGACGGGCCACAGGCCACAAAGTTGACCATTAGTGTCCGACTCAAATCAATCGCTTCATGGGACTCGAGCATCGCTTTAACATCTGCAACAATCGGCCCCATGACTGCCACGTCGTCATAACGTATACCGATCGTCTCGTAAATTCGTCGGTTGTTCATGCGCGATGGATTCTCTACCGCAACACTAGAGAAAATTGAATTCGGTATGTACAGCGGGCGTTGATCAAAAGTTCGGATGCGCGTCATCCGCCAACCGATATCTTCAACGGTTCCCTCAATCTCCCTATCTGGAGACCGAATCCAATCGCCAACTGTGAAAGGTCGGTCGAGGTAGATGCTGAGCCCACCCAAAAAATTAGCCAGTAAATCCCGGGCAGCAAAACCGACGG
Organism: Luminiphilus sp.; assembly: GCA_029253085.1. Lineage (GTDB taxonomy): Bacteria > Pseudomonadota > Gammaproteobacteria > Pseudomonadales > Halieaceae > Luminiphilus. Next base: position 8,717 of record JAQXAF010000150.1, read on the forward strand.
CAATACCGCCAATACCCCCAAAAGCCAACAACCCCGACACAGACACGCCGACGGACTGTAGAACCATCAGCACAACGACAATACCCACGCTAATGCGGACCAACCTCAGGGACGCGCGTATCGTTGCTCGATCGTCGGACTGCCGCTGTCCTCTGTGCTCACTCAGCAACTCTGCCTCAGCGCCCTTAAGCGCTCGCTGCGCGATCCATGCCAAAAGTAGAATGAGTGCCGTGTCTGCGGCCTGTCTGAGCAGGGTCCTAAATTGATCGGCACCTTCAAATAACCCTAAAGATAGGTAGACAACCAGCAACCAGATAGCCCATTTACTCGGGCGCATAAGAGCGTCTGTCAGCACGTTATCCCAGCGCATTGCCGAACGCTCCGCAGAGCGTTGTAACTGCCCAACGAGCCGGGTAATTAAAAAGTGGCCTAACAAACCCAAAGCCAACAGCAGCACTAACACCAAGGCAGCGACAGGCACGTTGAGGTAGGTGGCAAAAGGCGCTAGTTCTTTAGCAAGAACCTGAGCAGAAACGTCCATAGTTTAAGCAAGCATCAACGGAGAAAGCCTGATGCTAACCCACAGCAGAGAGTCAACGCTACGCTAAAAATACGCCCGATAGTCGCTGGGTGACACTTTCGCATTTACTGTATATAATTACAGACTGTATATAAAACCAGCACCAGGAGAGCTTCTATGCTCAAGCTTACCGCTCGCCAAGAACAAGTTCTCGACGTTATCAAGCGCTGTATAGACGACACCGGCTACCCCCCAACGCGAGCAGAAATTGCGCGTGAGCTCAGCTTCAAAAGTGCCAATGCTGCTGAGGAGCACCTCAAAGCGCTAGCACGTAAGGGTGCGATAGAAATGATCGCCGGCGCTTCTCGGGGGATCCGTCTGGCAGATACTGAGCCAACAGGACTGGCCGTCGTGGGGCGTGTAGCAGCAGGCTCACCAATACTGGCGCAGGAGCACATCGAAGAGCGCTGCAATATTCCCGCGCATTTTTTCAGCCCAAGGGCGGACTACTTACTTCGAGTATCTGGTGACAGCATGATCAACGCTGGAATTCTCGACGGCGACCTGCTCGCAGTGCACAGCACGCCCATTGCCGCTGAACAGCAAATTGTCGTAGCGCGTATTGACGATGAAGTCACCGTAAAAAGATTGCACCGCCCTAACAGCCAACACGTTGTGCTGCTCGCTGAAAACGAAGAGTACGCGCCAATAAAGGTTGATCTAGCAACACAGGCATTTGCCATTGAAGGGGTAAGTGTCGGTGTGCTTCGACGCTAGGCGCTGACTTGACTGGGTGGGGGAGCTTTTAAAAGCCCCAACTTACTGGCGCGCGCTATTGGACGGCTATCCATTTAATGGACCGTGCGTCCTCCAGCGGCCTTTTTAGATTCCGCAGTATCAGCATCGACTTCGATGCTACTCGTCTCGGCCAGACGAGCCGCAGCCTGAATGCCGGCTTGGATCATGGCTTTGGCGACCTCAAGATTATTGTCCATGAGATAGGCTGATGCCTCGGCAGAAAACTGAATACTGACGAGAGGCTCAACCCCCTCCTCCTCGGCACGCTGAAGCACAATTTCGCCATCACCCAGATCGACGATTTCCAGCAGAGCAGTAGTCATGTGGTGTCCTTTGCGTTTGGCTGAAGGTAAATGTTAGCAGTCCAGCAACCTCCATACCACCCGCCAGATGCTGATTTCACGTCTCTGCTCAACATTCGTCCAAGCCGGTGCTCATACGACTGATAAGCGCCTCAAGCTCCCCGCAACTGGTCAGATAATCCTCTACCTGGGGCCTACCTACGGTCGATGCTAGGCGGCCGGGGGGCAAGGGCCTCTCAACCCCCCGTTCAGGCAGCGCCTGAAGGCCGGCGAGCCAGCCGTGCCGCTCAAGTTCACGGTACTCCGCGATTTCGCTGGGCTCTGCGATACCAAGGCCCAGCTGTGGCAAATCGAATGTGCTATGCGGAGGTTGCTCCGGGAGCGGTGTCAGCCGAACAACCGCCAGCAAAAACCAGCCGTACGCGTTCAGTAAATGTAAGCGAACCGCAGGACCGAAAGCCGCTTCGAGAATATTACTCTCAGCTCCCCCGCGACTCAGCTGGTCGCGCCATGCGCCAAGCAGCAGCCTCGCCATGTAGAGTGAGTGATTGGCCAGACCCGAAGCACTACTCAAGCAACCTAACCCTCAGAGGATGGTTGGGAACCGTCACCAGCGGGACTTGCCTGCTTGGCGACCGGCGCTTTTTTCACCGCAGCTTTTTTCTTGGCCTTGGCTTTATTCTTGGGCGCTACTTTCTTCTTGGGCGCTACTTTCTTTTTTGGCGCCTTAGCAGTGCCCGATACTTGCCACGCTCCACCGTCAAAAAATGCTTTCCAGCCAGTAGCCTTACCGTCAACATCGGTCATGACATATTGCTCTTTCGTCTTGCGGCTGTAGCGAATTTGACTTCGATTACCCGCGTCGTCCGTGAGGGGCGCATCGAATATAAAATGATATTTGGGATCGATCTCGCCTTGATGCGGCAGGAGCTCATCGACGAATGGGGGCCGCGTTTCACGATTTTTAGGGAACTTACTGGCAGCGAGGAATAAACCTGATGCGCCGTCTCTTAAAATGTAATGGTCCTCAACCTTGATACAGGCCAGCTCAGGCATTGGTACGGGATCCATTTTAGGAGGCGCCGCCTCACCGCTGCGCAATAGTTTGCGGGTATTCTTACACTCAGCATTAGTACAGCCGAAATACTTGCCAAACCTGCCGCTCTTGAGCTGCATATCTGCGCCGCATTTATCGCACTCGATGGTCGGACCGTCATAGCCCTTTATTCGAAATTTTCCGTCTTCAACCTCGTAACCCGAGCAGTCGGGATTGTTGCCACAAACATGCAATTTTCGCTGCTCATCAATGAGGTAACTGTCCATCGCGGTATTACAAAGCCCACAGCGCCGCTTTTGTAGCAATAACCGTGACTCGGCCTCGTCATCAGCATCGGCACTGATCGCCTCATCACCGGGGGTCAGATTTAGCGTGCTTTTGCAGCGCTCCTTTGGCGGCAAGCTATAGCCAGAACACCCTAAAAACACGCCGGTACTCGCCGTCCTAATTTGCATAGGGCGATCACAGGTACCGCAGGGTATACCCGTCGGTGTTGGATCATTTAGCTGCATGCCACCTGGGTCCGGTGAGCCTGCTTGATCCAACTTTCCCCGAAAATCATTATAGAAGTCGTTGAGCAAATCTTTCCAGTTCAACCGCCCATCAGCAACGTCATCGAGGTTCGCTTCCATGGAAGCGGTAAAACCGTAATCGAGTAAATCTGCAAAAGATGCCTGCAATCGCTGGGTGACAATATCCCCCATCTTCTCAGCATAAAGCCGTCGATTTTCGAGACGTACATAACCGCGGTCTTGGATCGTAGAAATAATCGCCGCATAGGTCGACGGTCGACCAATACTCCGCTTTTCCATCTCTCGAACCAAGCTGGCCTCACCGTATCTCGCCGGAGGCTTGGTGAAATGCTGCTTGGGATCTATCTGCTGGAGCTTTAATGCTTCCCCAACCGTCAAAGCGGGCAGCTCGGCATCATCGCCTTTGCGTGACATCGGCGCTTGCACACGGGTGAACCCATCAAATTCTACGACGCGCCCTCGTGCAGTGAGCCCATAGTCGGCTGCAGCCACTGTCACGGTTGTCGAGCGGTAACGCGCGGGGGTCATCTGGCAGGCAACAAACTGACGCCAAATCAACTCATACAGGCGCTCAGAATCGCGCTCCATACCCTGAAGATCACTTTGTGTGACCCTTACATCTGACGGGCGAATCGCCTCGTGGGCTTCCTGCGCGCCCTCTTTAGACGAGTAACGCAGAGGCGCCTCGGGGAGGTAGTCGCCGGAGTAATTTTTATCAATGTACTGCCGACAAGCAGCAACTGCATCGTTGCTAAGATTCGTAGAATCTGTCCGCATGTAGGTAATGTAACCCGCCTCGTACAGCCGCTGAGCTAACGTCATGGTCTTCTTGACGCTAAACCCTAGTCGAGTACTGGCAGACTGTTGCAATGTTGAGGTGATAAAGGGCGCCCCGGGCTTACTGCTAGTCTTGCGCGCTTCCAGATTACTCACTTCGTAGGCGGCAGGCTCCAAAGCCGCTACTGCCGCCATCGCCTCACCTTCAGTTTTGGGCGCAAATTTTTCCCCAGCGCGGGACTTCACTTCAAAGCGAACGGTCTCAAAACCCTTTGGCAGCAAATTCGCATGAACCTCCCAATACTCATCGGGAACAAAAGCTCGAATTTCTCGCTCGCGCTCGACAACAAGTCTTACCGCGACCGACTGAACGCGCCCAGCAGAGAGGCCCCGAGCCACTTTAGCCCACAGTAAAGGCGACACCTCGAAACCCACCACACGATCCAAAAATCGCCTTGCCTGCTGGGCATTGACTCGATTGGTATCTAGCTCCGTGGGTTTTTGGAAAGCCTCCTGAATAGCTTTCTTGGTTATTTCGTTGAAAACAACACGCTGGTAACGACTCTCATCGCCACCAATCGCTTCTCTTAGGTGCCAAGCGATGGCCTCCCCCTCTCTATCGAGGTCAGTCGCGAGATAAATCGCATCAGACTTCTCAGCCAGGCGGCGCAATTCAGAAACAACCTTTTCCTTGCCGGGGAGCACCTCATAACGCGCATTCCAATCGTGATCAGGGTCGATCCCCATTCGACGAACGAGTTGCTCGCGCTTCTTCTTATCCTGATAACGCTTCTTTGCCTCGGGGGCCATTTTCCGAGTCAGCGCCGCCTGGGCAGCGCGCTCCTTTGGATCTGAGGATGTCGCGCTACCTGACGTCGGCAAATCACGTATGTGACCGACACTGGACTTCACGATAAAATCGTTGCCGAGGTATTTATTAATCGTTTTCGCCTTAGCGGGCGATTCGACAATGACGAGAGATTTTGGCATAGATAACGACTTCGCATCCTTGAGCGCGCGGATTTCCTTCATGAATCCACAGCTGAAGGAGCGCATATATACGGTGCGAATTACCCTAAGGTCAAGAGAGAAACCCGAGTTGTTTTGATTTGATCGACCAAAACGCCGATTAAATCCCGTATTAGCCCGTCTTTAAACCGCCCGCAATCCCTGACTCAATAAGCGTTTCAACCTGGCTGTAGGCCCCTTCTCCGCCTCTTTCATCCCAAAACACCTGAATGTCCTCGTCACTAAGGAATATCACTTCAATGTGCTGCGTGACCCCCGTGATGACCGCAGAGACCGGATCGCCGCTACGGGACTCCCATCCAGCTTTAGAACGCACCCACAGCTCGGGTTCCATCCCCCGAATTGCAACATTGAGCCTTCGGCTGTAGCAAACCAACGTTTCATCAGACGCACGCTGCAAACGCGCAGGGATATTTTTGGGCTCGCGGAGCTGTACAAGAACACCAGCCCCACGCGCCCGCTCACGAAAACCCGCGACCGCCCGCTGATGCTTACTGGGTAGCACGCTCAATAGCGGCCCCAGCGCCGCGGCGATAGTGATAAAAATAATGATGTAGACCACTTCAGGGGCATCCCTATGCTAGATTGTCAGGATAAACCAAAGGCGCCATAGAGCGCGATTTATTGAGAATTGGGTTATGGCATATCAAAAAATTCTTGTGGCGGTCGATTTGGGCGCGACCACAGACCGTTTGCTGACTGCGGCTAAAGGTCTTATGGATGATTCAGGCTCGGAAATGCACGTTCTCCATGTCGTGGAACCCATCAATATCAGCTATGGCGCTGACATACCCATGGACCTCTCTGCCATTCAGGATGAAATCTACGAGCAGGCCTCCGAGCAGCTAACGCAGTATTGTCAAAGCTACGGCGTTCCTGAATCACAAAGGCATCTGACAATCGGTCATCCTGAAGCCGAGATCGCTAGCGCTGCAAAACGCCTCCATGTTGACGTGATCGCTGTAGGACGACATGCGCGTTATGGCCTTGCCCTACTTCTGGGCTCGACCACAGATGGCGTATTACACCACGCCGGTTGTGATGTGTTGGCGGTGCATGTTGACCAACCGACGGAGCCCTCCTAGGCGTTTTGACCCAACCAATGCGAAAGCGCCTGACCGTCGAAGGGCCACCCAAGCTCTCGTCCTGAGGCATCTGCAACCACCGGTATCCTGATGCCGTAACGCCTTATAAGCTCCAGGTCTTCCTCAATATCGACAGCGGAGAAACGAACTCCAGCCGCCAGCAAAATACTTTCGGCATGCTCACACAAATGACAGCCAGCGGTCGTGTAAAATAGTAATGGCTCAGCCACTCACCCAACTCCTTGGTTAACTTTAATTTTATGTCCGATCGCCTAAGCTTAGAAAACCGCCATCAAATTTTGACGATTTACGGACGCAATGCGGTCTTTGAAGCGCTTTCTGACCCGACTATCGCATGTCTCAGGTTGCATTGGGCAACCAGCAACCAGAACTCCTCCGCAACAAAGCGGATCCTGCAAGTATCAGAGGCGAGAGGCATACCCGTCAGGGAACACACCCGAAAAACATTGTCGCGTATTTCTCGTAACGGCAAACAAGATCAAGGGGTAGCGCTAGATATTACGTGCGAACAGTTCGGCAGTTTTGATGAGCTCCAAGACTCTCTCACAAACTCACCGCTACGCATTCTGGCTCTCGATGGCATCACCAACCCGCAAAATGTCGGCATGATCATTCGATCGGCTGTCGCAGGTGGAATTGATGCCATCGTTTATCCCAAAAAAGGCGTGGCAACTTTGGGCCCTTTGGTTATCAAGGCCTCTGCCGGCGTCGTGTTTAAAGCGCCCATCATACCCTGCGATAGCCTGGCGCCAGCTCTGAAGCAGCTGCAAATGCACGGTGCCGCCATTGCAACACTGGCGGGTGATAGTGCCACATCGCTCTTCACCTACCGCCCAGCTACAAGCGTTGTCTATGTTTTGGGTGGAGAAACCAGCGGGGTCTCCTCAGCGGTATCTAACCTTGCCGATATTAAACTGCACATCCCCATGGGCTCTGGGGTGGAGTCTCTTAATGTTGCAGTCGCCGCGTCACTGGTGGCCTATGCCAATACGTTTACGAGCCCTAGTCACAAGCCCTAGTCACTCACCAACACTTACAGTCAGCCGAGGCCGATAGCAGCCCGGCGAAGATTACTTGGCGAGCGAGCCCATAGCGTCCTCAAGCCCACCCAGCGTGAGCGGAAACATTTTCCCTTCCATTAGCTGATTAGTGATGCCAATCGATTGCGTGTACTGCCACTCGTCTTTAGGCACTGGGTTGAGCCACACGCACTTGCTGTAGGTGTCTCTCAGTCGTCGCAACCACGACTCTCCTGCCTCTTCATTCCAATGCTCTACCGAACCACCGGGCTGCACGATCTCGTAGGGTGACATCGATGCATCGCCTACAATGACCACCTTATAGTCATGGCCGTACTTGTGCATAAGATCGAGGGTTGCTGTGCGCTGATTATGCCGACGAATATTGTTCTTCCACACGCTTTCATAGACAAAGTTATGGAAGTAAAAATATTCGAGGTGCTTAAACTCTGTATGGGCCGCCGAAAACAGCTCCTCGCAGACTTTAATGTGTGGGTCCATTGACCCCCCAACATCAAGAAACAACAGCACCTTAACGGCGTTGTGGCGCTCAGGGACCATCTTGATGTCCAACATTCCAGCATTGCGTGCTGTGGAGCTTATCGTGTCATCGAGATCAAGCTCATCCGCCGCGCCTGTGCGCGCAAACTTTCGTAAGCGCCGTAAAGCGACTTTAATGTTGCGCGTACCCAGTTCAACCCCGTCGTCATAGTTTTTAAAATCTCGCCGGTCCCAAACTTTAACGGCACGTTTACTCTTACCCTCGCCACCAATACGGATACCTTCCGGGTTATAACCATCGTTACCAAAGGGAGATGTACCCTCAGTACCTATCCACTTGTTGCCGCCTTTATGCTTTTTTTTCTGCTCCTCGAGTCGCTCCTTGAAAGTCTCGATCAGCTTTTCCAGACCACCCAGAGATTCAATTTTTTCCTTCTCTTCGTCGGAGAGCTGCTTAATAAATTCAGATCGAAGCCAATCATCAGGAATTAAAGCCTCAATCACATCATCGAGCCCTTCCAATTCACGAAAGTGCAGTCCAAACGCGCGATCAAACCGATCATAATATTTTTCGTCTTTGACCATCACCGCTCGAGACAGATTGTAAAAGTCGTCAATATCAGCGAAGGCAAGATTGCGCCTCATTGCCAACAGCAGATCAAGCAGCTCCCGCGGCGTAACGGGGACACCCGCATCCTTTAAACCATGAAAAAAATTAACCAACATGGCAACTGCCCCTTAGCGCGTTTCTCGCCGGTGCATGAAAGCCAGCCGCTCAAGCAGCTGCACGTCCTGCTCGTTTTTCAGCAACGCGCCATACAGCGGCGGGATAGCCTTAGTAGCGTCTCTATTCTTTAGGATCTCGTCGGGAATTTCATCAGCCATCAATAACTTCAACCAGTCAATCAGTTCCGAGGTAGAGGGCTTTTTCTTGAGCCCAGGGATCGAGCGCAGTTCAAAAAACACCTCAAGGGCTTCAGCAACAAGATCTTGAGTGATGCTTGGATGGTGCACATCGATAATTTCACGCATCGTATCCCGGTCAGGAAAGTTGATGAAGTGGAAGAAACAGCGCCGCAAAAACGCGTCGGGCAATTCTTTCTCATTATTGGAAGTAATAATAATAATCGGCCGCTGCCGCGCTTTAATAGTCTCCCCGGTCTCGTAGACAAAGAATTCCATGCGATCAAGCTCTACCAACAGGTCATTGGGAAATTCAATGTCTGCTTTATCCACCTCATCAATGAGTAAGACCACTTGCTCATCCGCATCAAACGCCTCCCACAGCTTGCCCTTTTTAATGTAATTGGCGATGTCCTGAACCTTGCCGTCACCCAGCTGAGAGTCCCTAAGACGAGAGACCGCGTCGTATTCATAAAGGCCTTGTTGAGCCTTGGTGGTTGACTTGATGTGCCATTGAATGAGGCGCATACCCAGCCCTGCAGCCACTTCCTCGGCCAGCATGGTCTTGCCCGTCCCGGGCTCACCTTTGATCAGCAAGGGACGCTCAAGATTAACAGCGGCATTTACCGCCATGCGGAGATCATCGGTGGCGACGTAACGTTCAGTACCAGTAAATTTCATGAGATATCTCGGTGTTGAGTTGATTGGAAATTGTCCGGTTGTACGCCGGAGGATGGTCGGTTGGATGCATATTCGGCTCGCGAGACGCGAGGCTTTGCTGGGATAAGCCATAAGGACAAGGCCGCCAGAGCCATGCAGGCGACGCTACTTGTGAGTAATACCCACACGGCATACCGTGCCGACGACCATCCATCGACAAAGGCCGCATTAAAAAGCGCCACAATGAGGGCCGGCGCCAGCGAATCAGCTTCGGGACCGGGCATTACCGGCGTCAACAGTAATGCAGCCAGCAAACTCGTCAGCAAACGCCGGTAAACATCGGGCAACGGGGCAAGCCAAAACCGGTGAATCAGCAGCAAAGAAACAAAGCCCGCAGCGCTATAACAGAGCATGGCGACCACATACGATTGGCTAGTCAGCATCTGCATCCCCTGACGCTTCAGCGGGGCAACCTGGGGGTAACTGAAGGAAAAATCCTTGAGCTGCAATGGCACTTAACACTTCTTCCGCATCGTAACGGGCCAATTGGCGCTCTGAGGTCAAATTCAACGACAGCGCCAGTTCGGGAGATCCAAATGTTTGGCGAAGCACCTCAGGTAACTCATCAAAATTAGCGCCTCGGGGCAAATAGAGGTACGTCTCTTTTTTTCTGGAACTTCGAAACACTTCAACCAACATTGTGGTGCTCTCCCAACAAACGCTGCGCCTCAAGCTCTAAAGGTTGGATAACGGCGGCTTTACGCCAACCCTGCCAATGTGCCGGACGCGGCAGACCCTCATCACCAGTGGCGAAACTTGCCAGCATTTCAAGCTCTCGGGAAGGCATCAATATTTCTACATTCATACCCAATTCAGAGGCCAATACCGCCATGGCAGGGGCTAATGACTTAGCGAGCTTGCGTACTCGGCTATTGGCGGGCGCCGGTAAAGGGACAGGCGGATCACTCAGCCCTCGCTCACTAGCGCCCTCGATGAGACTCATCAATTGCTTTCCCTCTCTGCGCACCACACCCGCTGGCATGCCCTCAGCGCTCGCAAACTGTGGCAATGAGGTAGGGATTTTTTTCGCAAGATCCAGAATTACTTTGTCATGCAAAATCCAATTACGGGGTCGATCGCGACGTCGAGCCTGAGACTCTCGCCATTCAATCAAACCTAATAATACGGCAAGCTGCTGAGAATTGAGCTTCCAGGCCGATTTGAATTTTGCTAGGGGACCTCGACCACCCGTCACCATTCCCGCACTTTCTTCAAGAATCCAGGGTAAATAGCCAGAGGCTTTAGCCCGTGCCTCAAGTATTGGCCAGCACTGCGCTAAAAAAGTGACGTCCTGCATCGCGTAGTGGCATTGCGCGTCAGTGAGCGGACGCACCAGCCAATCAGACTGAGTTTCGTCTTTGGCTATATCAATACTCAACAGATCTTGCACTAAGTCTCGGTAGCTCAGACCAAAGCCAAGGCCCAGCATCGCTGCAGTCTTCTGAGTATCGATCATCGGCCGTGGGAGAACCCCTAGCCAGCGTTCAAAAACCTCCAGGTCCTCACTGGCACTGTGCAAAACCTTGACGAGATCATTTTGACGAAAAAGCGCCTGCAGTGACTCCGTTTCGACAAGCGTTAGCGGGTCAATCAACCAACACTGCCCTGCGGCGGCAAGCTGTATCAGGGCAACCTCCGGATAGAAAGTATCCCGACGTCTAAATTCGGTATCCACCGCCACGAAATTTTCCTGCGAAATGAGCGCGGCCATCGCGTTAAGCGCCTGGGTATCTCTCACCCATTGGCAGGGAGTATCCGAAGGCTCAAGCATTAGGCACTCTCTCCCGGTAACGGTGTACGGCCGCTGAGTGCGTGCGCAAGGGTTGATGCGTCGAGGTATTCAAGTTCCCCCCCTAAAGGGACGCCATGGGCAATTCTAGACACCGCTATGTCCTCCTGTTGCGCTCGCTGAGCAATATAAAACGCCGTAGCCTCTCCCTCTACCGTCGGGTTAGTGGCTAGGATCACTTCCCGAATTGCCTCAGACCGAAACCGCTCCTCCAGACGATCGAGACCAATATCCTCAGGGCCGATACCATCGATAGGAGAAAGGTGCCCCATCAGCACGAAATATAACCCCCGAAAACTGGCCGTCTGCTCAAGTGCCATGACGTCACCGGGCGTTTCCACAACGCACAGCAAGCTGTGATCTCGACGGAGATCAGAACACAGCTCACAAAGCTCAAGCTCTGTAAAATTTCTGCAGGATTTACAGCGCCCCACACGTTCAAGAGCGTTAGTGAGGGCTGCTGCCAGGGTTTCTCCGCCTTGCCGATCGCGCTCCAACAGATGCAGTGTCATGCGTTGCGCCGACTTCGGGCCGACCCCAGGTAGGCAACGCAGTGCTTCTATGAGGTCGTTTATGGATGGGGAAAGCTTCATTTATCAATAACTTATAATGGCATCTTAAAGCCGTCTGGAAGGTTTATCCCTGCAGTAACCGAGGCCATACATTCTTGCGCGGCTGACTGCGCGCGACGGACCGCGTCGTTGACCGCGGCGGCTAGAAGGTCTTCGAGTATTTCTTGCGGCTCTTGCATGAGAGACGGATCAATTTCAACACCCGCAACCGCCATATCACCCTTCATGCGCACCTTGACCAAACCCGCTCCAGCCTCGCCCGTGACCTCGACTGCTTTGACGCTTTCCTGCGCTTTTGCAAAGCCCTCTTGCATCTGCTGAGCCTGCTTCATCAGGTTACCAATTTTCATGCTGTCCATCCCTTATTACCTAGGTCTTATACTGCCGTCTACGACCTTCCCGTCAAACTCAACCAGCAAGGCGGCTAGCTGCGGATCATGCTCCAACGCAAGCTCTGCCGCGCGCTGGCGCTCGGCCGCCTGCAATTGCCGCAGACGAAAGGGCGTTGATTCTCCCACCTCGCCAACCACAACCGAGACCTCAACGGGTAGTTCCAACAGCTGGTTAAACGCCATTTCGAGGGCAGACACCTGCCTCTCTTGAAATAGCGAGGCATTGTTACTGTCTATCACGAACTCAAGCTGACGCCCTCGCACAGCCACTAACTCACAGTGTAGCGCGACGCTCTGCGTTATCCCCACGAGTCCTAACTCATCAAAAAAGGCGGGCCACGAAGCTGTTGTTGGCAAATCGCCCGCCACGTCAGCGGATACCACTTGCTCGTCACCCGTTCGTGACGGGAGGCTTACCGTTGCAGCTGCCGGCTCTACCACTGCTGCAGCTAACTGGGGCGCTTTAGCCGCCGGCTCACTCGCTAATTTCGCCACCGGCGGCGCCGGTGGATCAGACTTTTTTCTGGCGGGGGCATCTCCCAATGGATTTCCGTCGCCGCCCTTGGTCGGCACGGGCATTTCTGCTGGCCTGAAGGCGATCATGCGCAGCAGTGTCATTTCTAAAGCAATGCGAGGATCTGGAGCCACCGGCAAATCTCGGCGTCCGTTAATCGCGAACTGGTAAAATAACTGTGCCTCATCCAATGACAGGATACCCGCAAGCTCCCGAATTTTATTTTCTTCCAAGGTATCTCCAGACACACTATCTGGAACCATTTGCGCCAAGGTCAACTGATGCAACAAGGAGATGATCTCTTCTAACGTGGATGCATAATCTGGTGCGTGCTCGGCAATAGCGTCGACACAGGCAAGTATTTCTGCAGCGTCACCCGCAGCGACTCGTGCCAAAAGCTCTAACACTCGTCCCCGATCTACGGTACCTAGCATGTCCCTAACGTCGGCTTCTTGCAGTTGGCCTGAGCCGTAAGCTATTGCCTGGTCGGTCAAGCTTAAGGCGTCCCGCATGGAGCCGGCCGCGGCTCTACCCAAAAGCGTCAATGCTGGGTTTTCGAACTCGACAGCTTCCTCGGCCAAAATCTTTTCCAGGTGCTCTACGACCTGCTCGGGCAGCATATTCTTCAGATTAAACTGCAGGCAACGCGATAAAATCGTCGCGGGTAGCTTTTGTGGATCAGTCGTTGCCAATAAAAACTTAGCGTGAGGCGGTGGCTCTTCGAGGGTTTTCAGCAAGGCATTGAAACTGTGATTGGACAACATATGCACTTCGTCAATTAGGTATATCTTGAACCGTGCCCTACTGGGGGCGTACTGCACGTTATCGAGCAGCTCCCGAGTGTCTTCTACCTTTGTGCGAGACGCCGCATCGACCTCAATCAGGTCAACAGACCGCCCTTCGGCTATTTCACAACACGATCCGCACTCTCCACAGGGCTCAGAGCCAACTCCAACCTCGCAGTTTAAGCATTTGGCCAATATTCTTGCGACCGTGGTTTTCCCCACGCCCCGAGTACCGGTGAACAGATACGCATGGTGCAGGCGATCGTTGTCGAGCGCATTCACCAATGCCCGCAGCACATGCTGCTGCCCCACCATTTCTTGAAATGTGCGGGGACGCCATTTTCGCGCTAACACCTGGTAACTCATAGACCCATTGCCGATTGTCACCCGAATAATTGGAGGTGACCCGAGCAGCCACACCCCGGCACCCGAATCAGTAACTACCGTTGCTCC
>JAQXAF010000002.1 GCA_029253085.1 Luminiphilus sp.
TGACATGATCGACGCCTCGTTTTCCTGCAACTTCGGTTAGATGGCTGGGGTGGCAGGATTCGAACCTGCGAATGGCGGGATCAAAACCCGCTGCCTTGCCACTTGGCGACACCCCAATAAACGTTAGTCGTACTCTGCAATAAACGGAGGCCTCTGGTTTATGCCTCTAGCGACTACCGGAGATAGTGCCTCCGGTACTTTTGCCGCGATGGCCTTTGCTCGAGCTTGTGTATCCACTTGGGCGAATACGCAGGCTCCGCTGCCACTCATCATTGCAGGCGCTGATTTGCCGAGCAATTTCAACGCGTTACGCACTTCGGGATGGCGCTTTTCAACAACTGCTTGTAAGTCATTGTGAACGCCCCCCTTAGAAGCGGCCGACATTGTGATCGGCGGTGTGTTCCTTGTCAATTCTGGCGCACTAAAGATATCTGCTGTGCTGACATGGCAGCCGGGTCTGAGAATGACAAACCAGCTTTCAGCCAGTGTCATGGGGGTTAATATTTCGCCCGTGCCTTCCCCCCAGGCGCTGCGCCCTTGAACGAAGACCGGCACGTCTGCGCCGAGTTCAAGTCCCATGTTGGCGAGTGTCTCCTCAGTGTGCCCAAGCCCAAGCAGGTGGTTGAGCGCTAGCAAGGTCGTTGCGGCGTTCGAGCTACCACCGCCTAAGCCCCCGCCCAAGGGGATATTTTTTTTAATAGTAATACGCACCCCCCCCAGGCTGTGGGTTGTAGGCAGCAGCAGGCGCGCCGCGCGCAGAATCAGATTATGTTCTGGTGATACCCCCTCAAAAACAGTATCTAGAAAGCAACCTGGAGTGTCCTGGCGCTTAAAAGTCATTTCGTCGCCCCAATCAAGCAACTGAAAGATTGTTTGCAGATTGTGGCGGCCATCGGGTCGACGCCCAGTGACATGAAGAAATAAATTGAGTTTTGCCGGCGAGAGGCAGGTCAATGACGTTGTCATTACTGTCTTTCCTCGAAATCCCATGCCAGCACCACCAGTCGAACGGATATATCGCCGCGATAAGCCTCAATTTTTCGGGGTAACTGCCAACCCTCGAGGATTTGCCATTGCGTAATTTTGACCTCCCAGTCAGCAGGGCTATCGGGATAACCCATGAGCCATGTACTGACTAAATTTAGAGGTAAGGTGGCCATGATCGCTTGGGCCTCACCGTTAAGCGGCAGTAAATCTAAAGGTTGTTGCACCCCTGCATCGATCCAAAACAGCCGCTCATCCTCGCGAAACACCTCAAGGGCGCCGGTTCCTAAAGGACCACTTAAACGGATGTGGTCACGGGTCGCATTTGGGCGAGACCACTCTAGGTTAACCGTGCTGCCGCCGTTATCTGACTGGGTCACTGCGGCCTTACCCTGCAAGGACCAGCCAACGCTGTCCCGGGGCAGCCTTGGTGCAGTTAAACCATCGGTTACAGAGGGAGTTGCGCAGCCATTGAGCGCCAGAATAAACAGGACGCTAACGACTTTCAGCCCTTGTTTATTCAACAGCCGTGTCTTCCAGCAAGACGCCCAAGCGCTCGAGTGTTTGGGTAACATGGGTCGCATCGGGTTGTTGCTGCAGCGAGGCTCGCCAAATGGCTAGTGCGTCCTGTTCCTTTCCGGACACCCAAAGCACTTCTCCAAGATGCGCGGCCACTTCAGCGTCTGGAAAACGCGCATAGGCCTCCTTTAATAAATCTGCAGCTTGTAAAAATCGGCCAAGCTTAAAGTACACCCAACCCAGGCTATCCAAAATTGCCGGCTCCCCGGGGGAAAGCGCTAAGGCTCTCTCAATTAAATCGGCAGCCTCTTGATAACGACTGGTATGCACCGTCAACGTATAACCAAGAGCGTTGAGCGTTGTGGCATTGTTGGGTTTAAACATCAAAATAGCCCGCAGGTCATTTTCCATGCCCGCAATGTCACCCAGTATTTCAAAGGTCATGGCTCGGCCATAGAGCAGCGAGACAGATTCGGGGAACAGGTCTAGGGCCTCTGAGTAGACCGCAATCGCCAGCTCTTTCTCGTCGATTTCTCCGAGTAGCTCGGCTTCGAGGCCGTACAGCTGCTCGGCTTGCCCGGGATGATTTCTTCGTGTCCGTCTAAAGCCATCTTGGAAGTCTCGTGTGTCTCCGGCGTTAAGACGCAGCTCCGCCGCACGACGGACGGCATCAAAAAACTCTCTGCTGGGACCGACGCGATCATAAGAAATTATGGCATCGGCCTCTTCAAAACGATCTTCATAAACACGCCCCAGATAATAATATGCCTCGTCTGGGCGCTGACCCAGATCGACCAGAGCCCGAAGATTGGCGATCGCTGCGTCTAGTTGTTTTGCTTCGATTTCTATGAGTGCCAGCGAGAATAAATAGTCACCGTTTCTGGGGGAGAGAATCAGCAGAGCAGCAAACTGGTCACGAGCCTCATCATATTGCTCAGTGCTTGCAAGCAGGCGCGCAAACTGAAGGCGCAACGTTTCATTGTCGGGAGCACGCTTCAAAGCGGCGCGCATGCGCTTAAAGGGGCTGTTGTCTTTTTGGTCTAACTGGATCTGAGTCCAAAGCAATAGGGCTCGTTCTTCGTCGGGGCTTTCGATCAAAACAGGGTCGAGTACGTCGAGTGCTTTGCTAGGGGTGTTTTGAGCGCGGTACAAATAGGCTAGGGCAATAGCGATATCCTGATCCTCGGGCCAATCAACGGCGAGGGATTCAATAGCCTCTGCGGTTCGTCTTTGCCGGTCAGGGCCCAGCTTATCCCACGAGACCATGAGTGCGGGTGCATTAATTCTAGAACCGCGTTCCTTCGCGGTTCGTGCAAAGACAAGTGCGCGCTCAGGCTGCCCTGCGCGAATAAGTAAGCCCATGGCGGTAACGGCTGCTGCGCCATCATCGCTGTCTTGATCAGAAAGCCTCATGGACAACACGAGGGCATGACGGTCATTCTGTCGAAATTCGGCCAGTCGCAGCGCTCGACGAGTCAACTCGGGGTCCTGAAGCTGCATGGCTTGACGAGTCAGGATTTCGAGAGCTTCATCGAGGCGTCGTTGACGCAAAAGAAATTCTGCTTGCAGCAAAGGGTAAAGGCTGGCAGCGGGAATCGGAGTTTCAGGCGGGCTCTCAACGCTTGCAACTGATCCTGCCTTCTCAGGCATAGGCGTGTCGCCGGCCGTTTCCTGCTGGGATTCGGGGGGCGTGATAGTCCCGGGTAAGGTCGACTGGCAGGCAGTGAGGAGTAACAAGACCCCCAATGGCATTGCGATGGTGTGAAATTTATTCATCATGCAGCAATGATGACACAGCCGCGAAGCCAAACCCATTAGAGAGGCATCTTTATACGCTGCAGTCTGTATGTCTTCTGCTATTATAGGGCCTCGAAATGACAAAAATTGCGCCCTGTGTTTCAAGAACTGATTGCTGTTGGCATTAATCACGACTCAGCGACTCTCGATATAAGAGAGCGGGTGTCCTTTGCCCCCGAAAACATAGCAATGGCTTTAGGCAGCGCTCTCGCTACGGCACCGATTACTGAAGCGGTCATACTCTCGACGTGTAACAGAACGGAAATTTATGGCGTGATCCCCACCTCCGGCGATCCGCTCAGTGCCAGCGAAGCGCTAGTGAGTTGGGTCACTGAACACCACGGATTGCCGACCGAAGCATTATCTACCTGTACTTATCGACACCATGGGAAGCAGGCGCTTACGCACCTTGTGCGGGTTGCTGCTGGGCTGAATTCTATGGTGTTGGGGGAGCCTCAGATTTTCGGGCAACTCAAGTCTGCTTTTGCTGTCGCTGAGGAGGCCGGTGCCGTTGGTAGTCGGTTGCAACGATTGTTTCCTGAGGCTTTTAGGATTGCTAAAAAGGTAAGAACGGATACTGCGATCGGAGAGAACCCGGTATCCGTCGCATATGCATCAGTCGATTTAGCCGGCCACATTTTTTCCAATCTTTCGAAGCGCACGGCGTTGTTGCTCGGGGCTGGTGAAACTATCGAGTTGGTGGCGCGGCATCTTTGCGATGCGGGTTTGGGAAATTTAATCATTGCGAATCGGACATTGGCGCGCGCAGAGTCTCTGGCGCAGCAGTTTGATGCCAGTGCTGTCATGCTGGCCGATGTCCCTGACAGGCTTCCCGATGCAGATATCGTCATCAGCTCAACGGCGAGCCAACTGCCGATCTTGGGTAAAGGCGCCGTTGAGCGCGCGCTGCGTCAGCGGCATTTTCGGCCAATGCTCCTCATTGACCTTGCCGTGCCAAGGGATATCGAACCCGAGGTGTCTGAACTTTCCGATATTTATTTGTATTCTGTCGATGACTTGAAAGATGTCATCGCTGAAAACTTGAGGCTGCGGGCAAGTGAAGCCAATAAAGCTGATGGCATCATTAATGAAGGTGTCGTCGGTGTTGAGGAAGATTTTCGGGGGCGGCAGTCTGCCGATGTGGTGCGAACCTTCCGCGAATCGGCATTGGCAATTCAAGAGGTCGAGCTCGCCAAGGCGATAAGGTCAGTAGAGCGCGGGGAAACCCCTGAAGAGGTGATAAGACGCTTGGCTCGAGACTTAACTAATAAGCTTATCCACGCGCCAACCGCGGGTTTGCGCCAGATAGCGCGTGAGGGCGATGACGGACAGGTCACGCGAGCCAAGGCTTTGCTGGGCCTGGGTGAAAATTTGCCCGCTGAAGACGAAAATCCCACGCTGCAGTGAAAAGTTCTTTAACCGCTAAGTTAGCCAGCCTTGTCGACAGGCACGAGGAAGTGGCAGCCCTACTGGGCGATCCAGAAACCGCTGACGATACGAATCGATTTCGGGAGTTATCCCGTGAATATTCGCAACTTGATGAAGTTGTTGTGGCATTCACGGCATACTGTTCAGCAGAAGCTGATGTCGAAGCAGCCCAAGAAATGCTCTCAGATTCTGATCCAGAACTGCGCGAGATGGCTGCTGATGAGCTTTCCGTTTCGGCTGAGTTGATGGCTAAGATCGAATCAGATCTGCAGGTGCTGTTGCTCCCACGGGACAAGCGAGACAGTAACAACGTCTATTTGGAGATCAGGGCGGGCACGGGGGGTGACGAGGCAGCTATTTTTTCTGGAGATCTGTTTCGCATGTATAGCCGCTACGCGGAAAGTAAGGGTTGGCGGCTGGAAACTATCTCTGATCGCGCTGGAGATCATGGTGGCTTTAAGGAAATTATTTCTCGGGTGGTCGGTAACGATGTTTATGCCTATCTAAAATTTGAGTCGGGTGCACACCGGGTTCAACGAGTTCCTGAAACCGAGTCCCAAGGGAGAATTCACACGTCGGCTTGCACTGTTGCGGTCATGGCGGAGCCCGATGACGTCGAGGCGATTGATATCCGCAAGGAAGATTTGCGCATTGATACGTTTCGATCTTCAGGTGCCGGTGGGCAACACGTTAACACCACAGATTCTGCTGTTCGGATTACACACTTACCAACGGGCGTGGTCGTAGAGTGCCAAGATGAGCGCTCGCAACATAAAAATCGCGCCCGGGCCATGTCATTACTCTCGGCCCGCCTTTTAACGGCTGCCGAAGACAAAGCGCACAGTGAGCAGGCAGCAGAACGTCGCAACCTTGTCGGCAGTGGTGATCGGTCAGAACGTATCCGGACCTATAACTTTCCTCAGGGCCGTGTGACCGACCATCGCATTAATTTAACCCTCTACAAACTTGATGAGATTGTTCAAGGCCAGCTCGATGCGCTGGTACAACCGTTGCGGACCGAGCATCAGGCGGATCTATTGGCTGCTCTCGGTTCTGCTGAGTGACCACCCTTCAGACTCTCGTCAGAGAGTCACCTTTGCCTCGAAACGAGTCAGAAATATTACTTTTTTATGCCTTCAAATGTGATCGCAGTTGGTTGTATACCCACGGTGGCGATCAGGTTGAGGGGCCTCAGGTGGCGCAATTTTTAGAGCTGTTGGTGCGGCGGCAGTCAGGTGAACCCTTGGCCTATATTCTAGGTCAATGGGAGTTCTGGTCTTTGCGCCTTAAGGTTACCCCAGATGTACTGATTCCAAGAGTGGATACAGAATTGCTCGTTCAGTGGGCAGTGGCGTTGCTTCCAGAACATCCAAAGCAACGTTGCCTAGATTTGGGCACGGGCAGCGGGGCCGTGGCTTTGGCGGTTAAGCACGAATTACCCAGTAGTAAAGTAACTGCTGTCGATTTGAGTGGGCCGGCTTTAAACGTGGCGCGAGCTAACGGAGAGCAATTGCAGTTGGAGGTCGAATGGCTACTGGGTTCTTGGTTTGAGCCCGTGCTGGCACGCCACTTTGATCTCGTCGTGGCGAATCCACCCTACATACGCGAGGCCGATGAACACCTTCGTCAGGGGGATCTCCCTGCAGAGCCCAATATGGCGCTAACATCGGGCATTGATGGGTTGCAGGCGCTGCGACAGTTGATCGCCGATGGTCAACCTTTGCTAGAGCCTGGGGGCTGGATGCTGCTTGAGCACGGTTGGGATCAGGGAGCTGAGGTACGAGACCTTATGAAGGTCCACGGTTGGCGGTCTGTTGAAACGCGGCGTGATCTCGCGGGGCGTGAGCGGGTGACGGGAGGTCATAGGCCTTTATGAACAACAGCGAACTTGAACGGTATTCGCGGCAACTGCTGGTGCCGGGTTTTGAACTGGAGGGCCAAGAAGTTTTAAGTTCGGCATCGGTTCTTATTGTGGGGTGTGGTGGTTTAGGCGCCTTGGCCGCCCAATACTTAGCCGCTGCCGGCATAGGCCGCTTGGCTCTGGTCGACCCCGATCGCATTGAACTGAGTAATTTGCCGCGCCAGATTGCCTATATCGAGGATGACGTTGGACGGTTTAAGGCAGAGGCGCTAGCTGAGCGATTGGGCCGCATGAACAGTACAGTGACCGTAACGCATCATCCAATATCCTTTGACGAAACTTCGGGGTCTTCGCTGTTAACGGCAATCGATGCCGTGGTGGATGGAACGGATAGCCAGGCCACAAGATTGGTCATTGATCGTTTAACTGCACAAAAGGCTCTGCCGTGGTTTATGGGTGCCGCGGTGCAAATGGCGGGGCAAAATATTGCCTTTACTGGGTCGCGAGATGAGGGCTGTTACCACTGTTTGGCACCGCAGCAAACGAGTGAAGCGGCCGGGGGCTGCGCAACCCTGGGTATTTTAGGGCCGGTTGTGGCGACGGTTGCACTGCGTCAGGTTTTGGATGTTCTCGGGGCCCTGACCGGCGTTGCTAAGGTGCCATGGGGAAGGCTACGTCAATATGACTTTAGGACCGATACAACGGCGTCACTGCCTCTGCCAAAACGAGCTGGCTGTAGGGTGTGCGACCCCGATGTAAACACCCGATAGCAATAACCGAGGGCCACCTTATTCGGCGGCGGCGCTTGGTAGCTCCCGACGTAGAATCACCCATATTCTGGCGCCGATCAATACGGTGCACACGCTGATCCCCGTAATGGTTGCGTACCAGAAGCCTGCGGCGCCGTCGTTTGGATTATCGGGCAGCTCTATTCCTAACCACCAGCCCAGTGGCAGGGCGACTAGCCAGTAAGACACGACCATCATAATAAAGGGGAACTGAGTTTCTTTATAAGCGCGCAAGATGAAGGAGCCTACAATTTGGGCACCGTCAATGAGAATGAAAAATGCTGACAGAGTCAGTAGCCGCGTTGCCAGCACTTGAATATCGGGCGCATCGGTGTAGATGCCAATAATTGCGCCAGGAAAGCTCAACAAGATAAGCATAGTTCCCAGCGCCACCAAGGCAGAGATGGCCCCTCCCACAATCATCGCGCGATAAATACCCTCACGCCAGCCCGCGCCAATAGCATGACCAATGCGGGTTGACATGGCGGTGCCTATCGCCAGCATGGGTATATAAAACAAATCCCATATATTAAACGCGATCTGATGCGATGAAATGGCGGTATCGCCTAAGCTTGCAACCAACAGGGCGATGACACTAAAGACGCCCATTTCCAGAAAAAAGGTGAGGCCAATGGGTGCACCTACGGACAAAATTTCACGGATTTTAATCCAGTCGGGGGCGACAGGTTTCCACTCGGGAAGATAAAGCTGAATTTTCTTGCTGCGCAATACATAAGCGCCAATCAGAAAAACGCTCAACCACATAGAGATTGCCGTCGCGATACCGCAGCCCTTTGCGCCAAGTTCTGGAGCGCCCCACTCACCGAATATAAAGGCGTAGTTAAGGGGGACATTTACCAAAAAGCCCGCGACAGCGGCGAAGGCAAAGGGTTGTGTAATACCCAAGCCCTGAGTGTGATACCGCAGAGCTTGAAAGATGGCGGTTGCCGGCATGCCCAAGGCAACCATTTGCGCATAATCGAGAGCGAGTTGCCTCGTCGTGGGGTTTAGCCCTAACAAGTCCAAAATGGGGCCCGCGTACCAAATCGCCGGGCTTAGGGTCAGGCCGAGAAATACGGCGACCCAGAGAGATTGGGGCAACTGCTGACGGATTTTCTCAATCCGACCGCCGCCAAAGTCTTGAGCCACGATTGTGGCGGTGGCAAATATCGTGCCTAGGATGAGGAGGTAGACCGGCAGCCAAATATTGATGCCGATGGAAATTGCCGCAAGATCCTGTTCACCATAGCGGGCGGCCATGATGGTATCGACGACACCAGTACCCATTTGGGCGCTCTGGGCAATAAATAACGGAAAAGCAAAGCGCAGCAATTGCCGCATTTCTCGCCGGAAGAGCGTAACTGTCATTAATTTTGCTGCAGCCAATTTGAGGTGCCTCCTTAGCCTGCATAATTTAGCACGGCTTAAGCTGTGCTAGACTCCCCCACCGCATATTTTACTGAGTTCAATTTTGAGCAAATCTAACCGCGCCGAAGAATCCAAGTCATGGAGCCCCAGTGAGTTTGTCGTCGAGGCTGTAGACGACCAGACCCGCTTTCATGATCTCGACTTACAGGACTCCCTGTTGAGGGGAGTCGCCGAGCTGGGCTTTCAGTACTGTTCGCCGATACAGGCCAAAATCCTGCCCCACACGCTGCAGGGTCACGATGCCATCGGCAAGGCCCAGACGGGCACTGGCAAGACGGCAGCTTTCCTCATTACTATTTTTAATGATTTGCTCTGCAATCCACCCGAGGGCGAGCGTTATTTGGCGGAACCACGCGCGGTGATCATTGCCCCCACGCGCGAGCTGGTCATGCAAATTGCCGCTGATGCAGAAGATTTGGGTAAATTCACTGGGCTTCAAACCGTCACCATGATTGGCGGAGCTGATTATCAAAAGCAGCTGTCTAAGATTCAGTCCCGCGTCGTAGACCTGGTTGTTGCAACACCTGGTCGGTTGATCGACTTTATGCAACGCCGGGATCTATTTCTCGACCGTGTCGAAACGCTAGTCCTTGACGAAGCAGACCGAATGTTGGACATGGGGTTCATCCCGCAGGTGAAACGAATTGTGAGGGCAACACCCCGCAAGGAGGACCGTCAGACGCTGTTGTTCTCCGCGACCTTTACACAGGATATTCTCAATTTAGCCCAGCAGTGGACCTTCGAGCCGGTCACCGTAGAAATTGAGCCAGAGCGCGTAGCAACGGCGTCGGTAGATCAGCGGGTTTATTTGGTGACTAGCCATGAGCGTTTGAAGGTGTTGCTCAAGGTGCTTCGAGGTCCTGAGGCGGTGTCTACGATTGTGTTTGCTAACCGCCGGGATCAAGTTCGATCGCTGCATGAAAAATTGCGCAAGGCGGGTATTTCCTGCGGCATTTTATCAGGAGAAATTACTCAGGCGCGCCGCACTAAGACCCTCGCAGATTTTAAGTCGGGCAAGATAGCCGTGTTGGTAGCAACCGACGTCGCTGGACGGGGCATTCACGTCGATGGGGTTAGCCACGTTGTTAACTACAACCTCCCCGAAGACCCTGAGGACTATGTGCACCGTATTGGACGCACAGGCCGGGCCGGAGCGACGGGTATTTCGATCAGTTTTGCCAGTGAAGACGATGCTTTCTTGCTGCCTGATATTGAAACCCTGTTGGGCGAGCGCCTCAAGTGTGTGTCACCACCGGCAGACTTGCTCGACTGACGATCAGCCTTACTGGCGGTGCCGGAGTTCCTCGCACCACATCAGTGTTGCCCCGACAACTGCCGCCGGTATAACGACGAGGTTGATCAGTGGTATGCCAGCAACAAAAGCCACCATTCCACCCAAGCCCAAACTGCTGAGGCGCCGTGAGGCGCAGGCTTCTTTCACATCTGAAAAGCTTAATCGGTGGTTATCCATGGGATAATCCATGAACTGCAATCCCATCATCCAAGCACCCAGAGCGAACCACAGCAGTGGAGCAAAAGCTTGGAGACCTGGAATGACGGTCACAATCAAAACAAATAAAGCCAGCGGGATGTAATAAAGTATTTTGCGTATTTCTCGAAAAACTCCCCGGGGTAGCGCAAGAATCGCGTTACCGAGCCCCTCAAGTGCCGGTACCGGTTGTCCCGTGATCAGCTCTTCAACCTTCTCAGCTAAAAGTGCATGAAACGGCGAGGTCAACACAAGGACCATGAGAGTTGAAAGGTATCCCGTAGCCAAGCCACCCATAAGCCATAACAGGGGGGCGATTAACCAGGTCAGAAAACCTAGCCAGCTTGGTAGCGTGGCCTCGGTCGCCTGAATTAAGCCGTCTACGAAGCCCCAAGCCACAGCGCCAAACAGGACAAATAGGCTCATATTGGCGATTAGCGGCAAGATAACGAAAGCACGGAGTCGTGCATCCGTTAGCATGGCGAGCCCACGGAAGAAATAACCGGCGCCTGTGATTAAATTTCCCTTCATCTGTTTGATCCTCCCTGATCTGTCGGTCAGTATAAAGTGCTGAGCACTAAATTGTGGGGCAAGGTCGTGTCAGATGATGAGTTTTTTCAGGAGGAGATGCTGGGGGTCACGCCGCTCAAGCGTGATGCTAGGGAGCGCCTGCTGCGAAAAGGGAACGAAGGTGATGGTGAAGCGCGCAGGCTGGCTGCTGAAGGCGAGCCCGAAGGGCTTCTAAACTCATTAGTTGATGAGGGCGTCGAACCCCTTGATGCCTGGTATGTTCTGGCCTTTAAGCGCCCCGGTATTCAGCATGGCGTATATAAAAAACTCAGACAGGGTCGCTATGAAATTGACGCACGCCTTGATCTTCATCGGCTCTCAGTGAAGCAGGCCCGGGTCGATGTTCACAGTTTCATTCAGGACGCCATGCAGTACGGACTGCGAACAGTACTCATTCTTCACGGCAAAGGGCAGCGCAAGACAGAGCAAGAGAAAACTGCGGTTTTAAAGGGCTACGTCAACCACTGGTTACAAGATTTAGAGGATGTTCAGGCATTCCACTCTGCTCAGGCGGAACATGGTGGTACGGGTGCGGTCTACGTACTGTTGCGCAAGAGCCTTCAGAAAAAGCGTGAAAACAGAGAGCGTTTTCTCAAAGGACGCGTGCCTTATGATCGACCGGCTGACTAATTTGCAAAGTTGGCTGCGGCTTAGGACTCTCCAAGCTTCGAGATTAAGAGTGTGTTGAGCCGCTGTGGGTTAGCCTGTCCTTTTGACGCCTTCATGACTTGTCCCACAAAAAAGCCCACAAGCTTTTTTTGCTTGCTCTCTTCGGCGGCTCGGTACTGAGTCACTTGATCAGGATGGTTTGCTATGACTTGGTCGACCATAGCTTCCAGCGCTCCAGTATCGGTTACTTGCTTCAAGCCGCGGGTTTCAATGATGGCATCAGCAGTACCCTCGTGTTGCCACAATCCCTCAAACACCTGTTTCGCTAGTTTGCTAGACAGTGTGCTGTCCGCTATTCGAATAATGAGGCCTGCTAGAGCTTCAGCCGAAACGGGCGACTCACCGATCTCTAAATTTTCTCGATTTAAAGCGCCCGCAAGATCGCCCAGTATCCAGTTGGCGGTTAACTTTGGCGCCTTACTTTTGATCGCTGCTGCCTCGAAATAGTTAGCCAAAGTGGGAGTGTCAACCAGCAGTGCGGCATCATACTGGCCCAGCTCGTAATCACTCATAAAGCGTGAGCGCTTTATTCTCGGGAGCTCAGGTAAAGCGCCCTTGATGGCGTCAATGTATTCATCATCGATAATGATGGGAAGCAAATCGGGCTCGGGAAAGTAGCGGTAATCGTTGGCAACCTCTTTTGACCGCATTGCCCGGGTCTCGTTTTTATCGGCGTCATAAAGGCGAGTTTCTTGAGTTATCGTGCCCCCGGATTCCAGCACATCTTGTTGTCGCTCAGTCTCAATGGCGATGGCTTTCTCGACGAACTTGAAAGAGTTGACGTTTTTAATTTCAGTGCGCGTGCCAAATGCCTCGCTGCCCGTCGGTCGCAATGAAATATTAATGTCGCAGCGCATAGAGCCCTCCGCCATATTGCCATCTGAAATGCCCAAGTAGATGGCCAGAGAATGCAGCGCTTTCAAGTAGGCGACAGCCTGAGCTGCAGTTCGAAAGTCTGGCTCCGTCACAATCTCAAGAAGCGGGGTACCCGCGCGATTTAGATCAACTCCCGTTTGTCCGGTATAGGCATCATGAACAGATTTTCCGGCATCCTCCTCAAGGTGTGCGCGAGTGATTCGAACGGGAAATAGGGAGCCATCCTCCATGGGAATATCGAATTGGCCTTCGCAAACAATAGGCTCAAAAAATTGACTGACTTGATACCCCTTTGGTAGATCGGGATAAAAATAATTTTTTCGGTCGAACACAGAGCGCTTACCCAAACGGGCATCGATGGCTAGACCAAACATAACGGCGTAGCGCAGCGCTTCGCTATTAAGCACTGGAAGCATGCCCGGCATTCCAAGGTCGACTGCGCAAGCTTGAACATTGGGGTCCGCACCAAATTGATTGGCAGCACCTGAAAATATCTTGCTCTTGGTCGCAAGTTGCAGGTGCACTTCCAGCCCCATGACCACTTCCCAGCTCATGGCTTTGCCCCCGCTAGGGTGGGTTTAGCGCGGTGGTGATTGGTACACAATTGAAAGCGATGCCCCACTCTCAATAAGGTGGTTTCGTCAAAGGAACGCCCGATTAATTGGAGTCCTACCGGCATGCCATCAATGAGCCCTGCGGGAATAGATAGCCCAGGTAGGCCGGCAAGATTGACCGATAAGGTGTAAATATCTTCCAAGTACATGGCCAGTGGGTCGTCAGATTTCGCACCAAGAGGAAAGGCTGTGCCGGGAGCGGCGGGGCCTGCAATAACGTCGCAGCGCTCGAAGGCTTTTTGAAAATCTTCGCTAATCAGCCGCCTTACCTGTTGGGCCTTCTTGAAATAGGCATCGTAAAAACCCGCCGACAGGGCATAGGTTCCAACAAGAATACGTCGTTGAACCTCCTCGCCAAATCCTTCGCTGCGAGACCGTTCATAAAGGTCTGTTAGATTCTGAGGGTTGTCACAGCGGTGACCGAACCGCACACCGTCGTAGCGAGACAGGTTTGTAGACGCTTCTGCGGGGGCAATAATGTAGTAAGTCGCTATCCCTTGCTCAGTGTGGGGTAAGTCAATATCAATGAGTTCAGCGCCCTCCTTGACCAATTCGTCTAAAGCTTCATGTATTTTCTCGGCAACCCGCTGATCAAGATTATGGTTGAAGTACTCCTTAGGAATACCGATTTTAAGGCCGGCAATCGGTTGATTCAGCCCTGCGGTAAAGTCGGGTACGTCAAGGTCCGCGGAGGTTGAATCGCCCGCATCGACGCCACTCATGGCTTGCAGCATTAGTGCGGCGTCCTCGACGGTACGGGTCATAGGGCCCGCCTGATCTAGCGATGAAGCGAAAGCAATAATGCCAAGTCTAGAGACGCGTCCATAGGTGGGTTTTAACCCGGTGACTCCGCACAGAGAGGCGGGCTGACGAATAGACCCCCCAGTATCTGTGCCCGTGCTTAGGGGCGCGAAACCAGCAGCAACAGCAGCCGCGGCGCCCCCAGAACTTCCTCCGGGAACACAATTGAGATCCCAGGGGTTGCGCGTTACTCCAAATACCGACGTTTCCGTGGAGGAGCCCATAGCAAATTCATCCATATTGGTTTTACCCAACATGACAGTTCCGGCTGCGCGAAGTCGACTCACTACAGTGGCATCATAAGGCGGTATGAAATTCGCCAGCATTTTTGAGGCGCAGGTGGTGGCCACGTTCTGGGTACAGAAAATATCTTTATGCAGTAGTGGTATTCCTGTGAGGGGGCCTGCCGTACCGTCTCGCAATTGTAAGTCGGCGGCTTTCGCTTCTGCCAAGGCAGACTCTTCGCAGAGGGTGACGACAGCATTTATTGAGCCATTGTGTGCCGAAATGGCATCAATGCAGGCTTTGGTAAGCTCCACGGCTGAGATTTCTGCGGTTTTCAGCGCAGATGACAGCTCGGTTGCTGAGGCGGTTGTGAGGGCTTCCCGTGTCATTAGTCGAGTACCTTTGGGACAAGAAAAAATCCGTCTGCGACGGCAGGCGCGGTCTTTTGAAGTGCCTCCCGCTGATTGCTCTCGGTAACCTCATCGGCCCGCAGTCGCTGCTGCATGTCGTGTGGGTTTGACATTGGGATGACACCCTCGGTGTCAATTTGCTCCAGCTGGGCAACGAGGTCCAAGGTACGGCCAAAGCGATCGGTCACGTCGTCGAGTGCGGCCTCGTCGATACGTAATCGAGCGAGCTGTGCCACCGACAGCACATCTGCGGGAATGGTGGGCATGGCGGAGTGTCCGCTGTAAAAAGAAGAGGGGCGACGCTACCACAGATTCACCTTGCCCAAAAACCCCCACGTTGATACATTCGCACATTAAGACGAAGCTTGAACTGGCTGATTTCGCGGTGTTTTTGCCGCATTTTGCAGAACTTGGCTTTGCCACAACAAATTCCCGCACGCTCAGTGCACTCGCATTGGCGAGATGTGCCCGGGGTGCAGGCGTAAATTTCATGGGACCAAAGTATGTTCAAGCGCCTACGCGGCATGTTTTCGAGTGATTTGTCGATTGATCTCGGCACAGCAAATACACTGATTTATGTGAAAGATAAGGGCATCATTCTCGACGAGCCCTCGGTAGTGGCAATTCGCTTGCACAACGGCCAAAAGACTATTGAGGCGGTGGGGCGAGAGGCCAAGCGTATGCTGGGTAGAACGCCCGGTAATATACAAGCAATTAGGCCCTTGAAGGATGGTGTGATCGCCGACTTTCAGGTCACAGAAAAAATGCTTCAGCACTTTATTGCCAAGGTGCATGAAACCCAATTTATCCGCCCCAGCCCCAGAGTGCTTATCTGCGTCCCCTGCATGTCCACTCAAGTTGAGCGACGCGCGATCCGGGAATCTGCGTTGAGCGCGGGCGCCCGCGAGGTTCGGTTAATCGAGGAGCCCATGGCGGCGGCTATTGGGGCCGGCCTTCAGGTCGATGAGGCCACCGGATGCATGGTGGTAGATATCGGTGGGGGCACGACTGAAATCGCCATCATTTCTCTTAATGGGGTCGTTTATCGGGACTCCATTCGTGTTGGCGGTGATCGTTTCGATGAATCGATTATTGCTTTCGTGCGACGACGCTATGGGAGTCTTATTGGCGACTCGTCAGCCGAGCGAATTAAGCAGGAGGTCGGCTGTGCCTATGAATCGAGTGAGCTGCGTGAAATTGACGTCAGAGGTCGACACCTTGCCGAAGGCGTTCCTAAAAGCTTTACCTTAAATAGCGATGAAATTAGGGATGCGCTGGCGGATCCGCTGGTCTCTATTTTGCGGGCGATTAAGGTCGCACTTGAGCAATCACCGCCTGAATTGGCCGCTGATATTGCAGAGTCGGGTATTGTATTGACGGGCGGGGGAGCGTTACTACGTGATCTCGATAAGCGCATTATTGACGAGACAGGCTTGCCGGTAATCGTCGCAGAAGAACCGTTGACCTGCGTGGCGAGAGGTGGTGGTAAGGCATTGGAGCTGGTAGATCGACATGCGCTAGATTTACTCTCCACCGAGTAAGTTCTCCTTTTTCTACGTTAAGGTGAGGTGAGCGATCAAACCCCTATTTCTCAAAGAAAAGCATGTGGGTTGGCGTGCCACTTTAGGCATTGGTTGCTGCCTGCTACTCCTATTTTATCTGCGAGATCACCCTGCACTTGAAACTCCCCGGCGATATGCAGTTGATACTGCAGCGATTGTTTATCGTGTGGCAGCGGCCCCCAAAATGGCCTTTATCGGATTAGGAAATTTCTTCCAGTCACACAGTACGCTGCGAGCTGACAAAGCGCGCCTCGAACAAGAAAACCTTGTGCTCAAGGGGCAAACTCAAAAGCTCGCCGCTGTTCTGGCGGAAAATGGACGCTACCGCGCATTATTGCGCTCCGCTGAGACCCTTGAGCGCGAGGTGATGGTCGCAGAAATTGTCGCTATGACCGCAGCCCCGTCCCGTCATGAGTTGGTTATCGATAAAGGAACCGCCGACGCTGTTTATGTGGGACAGCCTTTGCTCGGTGCTGATGGACTGATGGGCCAGGTGATTCGAGTAGGACAGTACAGTAGTCAGGCGCTACTGATTACCGACGCCACTCACGCGGTGCCTGTTCAAGTACTGCGCAGTGGCGTCCGGGGGCTGGCCGAGGGAACTGGGGTACTAAATCGTTTGGTCGTGAGGCACATTGCAGCGACGACTGATATTGAAGAGGGTGATACCTTGGTGACATCGGGTCTAGGTGGACTCTTTCCCGCTGGATACCCAGTGGCCACTATAGAAACCATTATAAAGCAGCCGGGCTCTTCTTTTTCCCAAGTAATCGCGGTGCCTATTGCTAGCCTCGATCGTGGACGGCATGTGATGTTGGCGCTCGATCTAATGCCTGCTGGCAGTCAATAGTTGTGATAGTAGAAAGAGGCTCCTGGGTAATTTTTAGCTCAATCTTGGTGGCCCTTCTGATCGTCGCTATACCGGTGCCTGTATCTTGGCGCGAATATATTCCTGACTGGCCGCTTCTATTTTTGTTTTATTGGGTTTTGGCTTTGCCCAATCGAGTCGGGGTGCTTTCAGCTTGTGTGGTAGGAATACTCACGGATCTGCTGGATGGCTCACCCGCCGGTGCGACAGCTATTGGGGCTGTATTGGCAGTGCTTGTCATTCTTGTGAGTTACCAACGCATCCGGCAGTTTGATGGGCTAAAACAAGGCCTTGTGATGGCTCTTTTAATATCATTGGTTCACCTGATTGAGCAGCGCCTGGAAACGTTCCTTGGTTGGCAACATGCGGGCACAGCGTTCCTTCTGCCGGCTGCTGTCTCCCTATTATTTTGGGTGCCAGTTCGCAATTGCCTCAGATTTTTTAGAAGGTATTACGAGGTTCAGTGATGCAAATTATTCTTGCTTCGGGCAGCCCTAGACGTCGGACCTTGTTGGAATTTCTTGAGCCTAACTTTACCTGTGTGGAACCTAACGTTGACGAGAGTCGAACCGTTGGAGAGGCCCCCAAAGACTATGTGATGCGTTTAGCGGTTATGAAGGCGTCCGCAGTGGATGCCAAAGGTGCACTTATCCTCGGCGCTGATACTACGGTGGCTGTTGATGATACGGTCCTTGGAAAGCCAGATGATCGCGAAGATGCAACGCGCATGCTGTCCTTGCTTTCGGGGCGGTCCCATTGCGTTATGACGGGCGTGGCTGCTCGTTGCGATGACGTTGTGGAGGTATGTGTGGTGTCTACCTCGGTCACCTTTGCTCAACTATCAGCGCGAGGGATAGCGCGCTATTTAGATACAGCGGAACCTTGGGATAAGGCCGGTGCCTATGCGATTCAGGGGCGCGGGGGTGTATTTGTCCAGAGTATTGAAGGCAGCTTTTCTTCAGTCGTTGGATTACCTCTCGCTGAAACTAAGGCATTAATGGCTAACTTCGGCGTTGGTTTAGATCGGTGACGCAGTATGTCGATTGAGCGAATTTACCACGTTCTCGGCCGAACACTTTGGCGATCTATGCTGGTGCTCATTGTCCTCTTGGCAGTGTATGTTGCGGGTGCCCGTGCACTTTTAAGTGCTTTGCCGGTTTATCAGCAAACCGTTAATGACTGGCTTACCGAAAAGACCGGACTTAGCTATGGCATTTCTAGTGTTCGCGGCGATATCGAAAAATTCCAGCCTAGCATTCAAGTCAACGGATTGCATATTGTGTTACCTAATGGCCGGCCGATTGTTTTTGAATCAGCCGAGGTGACGGTTGACCCCTGGGCCTCACTACTCGCTGGGCAAGTTCGACTGGACACACTGCGCTTAAACGGTCTGGCGGTCGATTTGCCCGTAGGGGCCTTATCGCCTTCTGCTGGCGATGGGGGTGCGGCCCGTCTAGCCGCTGGGCTGCTGGTGGCGTTCCGTAAAGTAACCATCGAACGAGCGGAAATTTGGTTGGTGGGGGCAGAAGGCGATCGCCAGCAACTGAATGTGATGCTCGATTTACACCGCTCAGGGAGTGAGCGTCAAGTTGTAGTGGAGGTGTCGGGTCCGCAAAATTCGCATCTTAGTATTTCGGGTTCGAGTATTGGCGATATTCTGCAGTTAGATCGCTTTGCGGGTGAGCTTTACGGTCGTTTGAGTATTCCCAACGCTGAATGGTTGTCGAGCTTTTTTAGTGACGGTTTTAACGTAAACGGCGAGCTTGATTTTTGGTATCGAAACAATAGCCAACAGCCGAATATTGACCTGTCGCTGAATCTGGCCGACTTGTCTTGGTCATATCAAGATGGACGTACTGTAAAGCTCGATACCTTTGCCTTTGATGCGGGCGTCAATATTCAGTCAGGGGGTTGGATAACTCGACTTCAGTCGCTTGTCGTAAGTGCCAATGCTACGGCTTTTTCCTTGGATCGGCTGGAAATTGATGGCCGCGGTGATGGCCTGCGATTAAAGACTGAAGAGCTGGATCTGGGTCGCTTGGCTAAAACAGTGGTAGCCAGTGATCTCCTGCCTAGCAAGGCCTCTGCGGTTCTTTCTGAACTTAACCCTACTGGATCTTTAGTGGCCCTTGAGGCGGGTCTGGCAGATTGGCGCAAGCCTTTATCCGATTGGTCGATGATGGCGCAGATTCACAATGTATCGGTGCAAGCGCGCAGAAAACTACCTGGCTTGTTAGGGATAGATGGAACAGTGGAGGCAACGCACAGCGGCGCCATAGCCTGGATAGACACCGAAGACTTTACCTTAGATTTACCGAGGGTTTATCGGGAGCCGATCGACTTCAAACAAATTTTAGGACGGATATCGGCGAGTTGGAATTCGGACACGCTGTACCTTCATAGTGGAATTTTTGATGGTGAACATGAGGAGCACCTCGCCAACGCACTTTTTGGTATGACGATTCCTCTGGTTCCTCAAGCACTGCAGGGGCCACCCTTAGCGATGTATTTGGATGTCGGTGTTCCGGCAGCATCGGTGGATGTTCGCCAAAACTACATCCCGTACCGAATACCTCAAGTGCTTGAGCAATGGCTGGATAGCAGTATTTTAGAGGGTAAGTTATCTCAAATAGGCTTTTCCTGGCGTGGTGGATTCAAAGACTTTGGCTCCGGGCTGCAAAGTATGCAAATTGCGGCTGGGGTCACGGATAGCGACATCAAATTTCAGCCAGGTTGGCCGAAAATTAGCGGGTTTGAAGGAACGTTATTGGTGGACACCGATCGGGTGAGTGTATGGGGACGCCAAGGGCGCGTTAGTAACACAACTGTCGAGGGTGTTTCGGTAGAAGTCGATGCTGCAAAGACCGCTGGCGGCCTGTTGGCCTCTGGCCAGTTCCGAGGGCGTGGGGCAGCAGGGTTGGAGTTATTGCAGCGCAGCCCCATCTACAACTATGCAGCTACGTTGTTGGATGATTTAGAAGTGGATGGATCTGTGTCCGGTGAACTTACGTTGGCTATGGATATTCGATCAGCTGCTACGGCGCCTCGGGTCGCGGTGACGACTGAACTTGTAGAGGCCAAGATCAAGTCCCGCCTCTTGGCGCTCACATTGGAGAATGTCGAGGGTGGGTTAGATTTTAATTCAGAGACAGGCTTCTCTAGCCGCAGTCTGAGGTCTACATTGTTTGGGGAACCTGTTACCACAGAAGTGGGGGCAGGCAGCTCCGAACTCGATGGTGCCGCGATATTCGATGCTCGGTTTACTGCGGATGTGTCTGGGGCAGATTTGTTAGCTTGGAGTCAAGGTCTCGCGGCGTATTCTATGACAGGGGAAGAGCAAACCCAGCTCTTGTCCGGAAAGACTCAGATGGTGGTCGATGTTGCTGTCGGCGATGAAATGCAGTTTGGCGTTAGCAGTGCTCTGGCAGGTCTAGAGGTGGCGTTGCCAAAACCTCTGGGTAAAAGTGCTGAGGTAGAGACCCCCTTGAGTCTTATTTTTCAGCCCAGTAAGCCCATCCCTTTAGAGGTCTTTTGGTTTGAACGCGTGCAAGGTCAGCTGTTTCAAGAAGCGGCCGGTATCTCAGGCCTTGCTTTAGATCTCACTCCCAGGCCCGATCCCATACCGTTTTCGGGTAAGCCTGCGGCTTCGGGTATCGATGTTTTCGGGCAGGTATCTCGTGTTGAACTCGATCCCTGGCTTGCGGCCTTGCGACAATTGACGTTTACCAATAGTAGCAATTCGCTTCAATGGCCCCTGCACATCAACGCCTTGGGGTTTGATGAGGTTGTTGTCGGCACCATCGCCGTCGAAGACGTGACCGTCGATGTCACGCCCTATACATCATGGTACCAACTCGGTATCAACACATCATGGCTAGATGCAGAGCTGACCATCCCCGAGGATGATAGAAATATTGCCTTAATCATCAATCACCTCGATTATGATGAGCTGGGGGGATTGAGCACCGTCACAACGGATCTGTATCCCTCCGAGAATCAAATTAAGGCCCGTCGGCCACCCGAGCTACCTGTGGCTCTAGACGTCACCGTGGCCAATCTTAAGTTTGAAGAGCAGGCATTGGGTGCGGCTAAGTTTCGCCTTAACAGTGCAGCTGATGCGTTGATCATTGACAACATACAGGGCCAACTTGCAGGTTTGAAACTTTTGGAGGGGACTGGCCTGACTTGGTCAGAGGGCAATCAAGGTCGCTGGGTTACCGATCTTAGTGTTCAGGCAGAGGTGGCCGACTTACAGCGAACATTTACCGATTTATCATTGGAACCCCTTGTAACCACAAAGTCGGGTGTTATCCAGGCGGACCTCGCTTGGCCTGGTGGGCCCACCGACTTGAACCTTCTGGCTTTAACTGGATCTGCGAAGATGGCTTTAACCGAGGGGTCTTTCTTGCCGGTTTCATCGGGGGCAACTGGGGCGGTGCGTTTATTCAGCCTATTAAATTTAGCGGGACTTTTTGGTCGCGCCGATGTGACTAGAATTTTTGATCCAGGCGTTACGTTCCGCTCCGCGGACGGGCAATTTGAGTTTAGTCCAGGTAACGTTGAAATTGCTGAGTTCAATATTATTGGCACGGGTGGCGGATTTAACTTCAGCAGTGATATTGATCTTGTTACTGAGATGATCGACGGGGAGTTAGTCGTGACATTGCCGTTGGTAGAAAATATTCCCTGGGTAGCCGCTTTGGTGGGAGGGATTCCTGTGGCAGCCGGAGCTTACTTGGTCAGCAAGGTTTTTGAAGACCAGTTCTTAAGTTTGAGCAGTGGTGTCTACTCCGTTAAGGGCAATCTCAGTGCTCCAGAGGTAAAATTCGTTCGGATATTTGACGCCGGATCAGCTGTTGATTCTGAGCCTCCGATCTCCGACAACGCGCAAGAAAACCCTCAAGAAAGCCCTCAAAAATCCGCTTCCGAAGACTCCTGAAGTTCTCGTAGATACTTAAATAGCTTTCTTGCCTGCTCTTTCGCTCGAGGGCCACTGACATCGCTTTGGCGAGCGAGATGCCGGAGTTGTTGACGATCGGCGTGGGGAAACGCCGCGAGGGCTGCTGGTAGGGCGGCGTCTCCTTGAGTGATCAAAGCATCTCTTAGCTGTTCAAGTTGGTGCAGCTGTGCACGCTCTGCCTGATGAACGCCATCGAGTTTGGCGAGGGCCGTCTCTATAGGTTCAGGGTCGATAACTCGCATCAGCTTACCGATGTATTGCAGCTGGCGACGGAGTCCACCGCGTTGCGTAATTTTTCGCGCTTGAAGCACCGCTTCTTGCAGACGCGCATCCTCGATGGGAATCTGCTCAAGCTGGCTGGGTGTCAAATTAACCAACCGGGTTCCCAGCACCTGAAGCGCGGTCATGGCGCGTTTCTTGGAGCTTTTGCTCGGTGGCGCGTCCTCAGGATTCCAGTCGCTGTCTTCAATATCAGTCTTAACCATAAAAAATTGCTGCCAATCCAAGAAAGGATAAAAAGCCCACTACGTCAGTGACGGTGGTGAGTACGACACCTCCTGCTAGTGCGGGGTCTATTCCCAGCCGCTTTAATGTCAGAGGAATAACCGCACCGGCTATTCCAGCGGTCATGAGGTTGATCATCATCGCTGCGGCAATAACTAGCCCCAATGTCCAGTCTTCAAACCAAGCCGAAGCTGCGGCAGCAACAACAAGAGCCCAAAGAATGCCATTAGCCAGCCCCACCAAGGCTTCCCGCGCCACCAACCAGCGTTGACTGCGGCTATTTAATTGGCCCATCGCAAGGCCTCGAATCAAGACGGTAAGGGTTTGAGTCCCAGCAACGCCACCCATTGACGCCACGATTGGCATTAGCACTGCAAGAGCGACCACTTTTTCAATGGTGTCCTGAAAAACATTGATTACTGACGATGCAATTAACGCTGTAATGAGATTAATACCTAGCCAAACGGCGCGGCGCGGCGCGGTCTGCATTACCGTAGCAAAGGTATCTTCATCTTCTCCAATTCCCCCCAGAGAGGTTAGAGAATGGTCGGCTTCTTCTCGGATTACGTCGACGACGTCGTCGATGGTAATTCGGCCTAATAAGCGATTTTTTTCGTCGACAACCGGAGCGGAAATCCAGTCATTTCTCTCAAATAGTCTGGCGACTTCCGCCGCAGGCAGCTGAGCAGGAATCGCATCGCGATTCGTAAGCATCATCTCCCTTACCGACTGGCTGGGATCTGTAACGAGAAGAATCCGTATTGGAAGAATGCCGACAAAATGATCCTCCCGATTAACGACAATGATGCTGTCGGTATTCTGCGGTATCTCTGCATGCCGACGGAGATAACGCATGACGACGTCGAGGGTCATATCGGCTCGAATTGAGATGGTGTCGGTGCTCATCAGACCACCCGCCACATCATCTGGAAAGGCTAGGACAGTGGCGAGTCGCGTTCGATCGGCCTCATCCATAATCCCAAGAACCTGTTCGGTTATGGAATCAGGAAGATCGTGAAGAATGTCGGCGACATCATCGTCATCGAGCTGACCCACGATTAAAGCGAGGGCCTTGGGCTCCATTTCTACGAGGAATTGATTGCGTAAGTCTTCGGGTAACTCGTTGAGAACGTCGGCTTCTTGTTCCGGCTCCAACAGGCTCCAGATAACCTGTCGAATTCGGGGTGGGTACGAGGTGATCAGATAAGCAACGTCCCCGGGAGACAGATCGCCGACAATACCGGCAACGTCGCCGAGGGTTCCCGCGTCGAGCGCGCGATCAAGCTGCGCGAGCTGTGTTTTTGTTGTAACCGAAGAATTCACGGCCAGCCCTCCGTTCCCAGCCTAAGATTATCGGTGACTATCCGACGCGGTGCACCTAAAGAGACGGTGAATATGACCTCACTAAGGAAACGTTTTATTCGGATTCGCCAAAGCGATCATTGATTAAGGCTAAGATGGCCTCGTGGGCAGCTTGTTCATCGTCCCCGTCGATCGTTAGATGCAATGGTGTGCCCTGACCCGCAGCCAAAAGCATGACTGACATAATACTTTTTGCGTCAACCGTTTGGTCGTTTTTCCGCAATGAAATTTGGCTACTGAAGCCTGCTGCACAATCGATAAGCTTTGCTGCGGCTCGGGCGTGCAGTCCAAGGCGATTAATGATGACAACCGTATCTTCAATCATGCGGTCACCATAGCCGATAGCTCGCGATGACGTATCTGTATTCGCGGATGCTCTTCACGCAGGGCACGATAAAGCGTCTCCGCTATATAAACCGACCGATGTTGGCCCCCCGTACACCCAATGGCGATAGTCATGTAGGTGCGCTGGGATTCCGCATAGGCCGGTAGCCAGCGCAGTAATAGGTTTCTGATGTCGCCAATGAACTCCTGAGTCTGGGGATGGCTCTCAAGAAATTGTGCCACGGCAAGGTCTTGGCCGGTCAGGGGGCGTAGATGACTTTCCCAGTGTGGGTTGGGTAGCAACCGGGCATCAAAGACGAGATCGGCATCAGAGGGTACGCCACGTTTAAAGCCAAACGATTCCACAAGCAGCGACAGCCCCTGTTTGTTTGGAGACCCCAGTCGCGCCGAAATCATCGCGCGGAGGTCGTAGAGCGTCAGGTCGCTGGTATCGATAACCAGGTCAGCAGATTGAGAGAGGCCGCTTAAAAGTTCATGCTCCTGCGCGATCGCCTCTGGCAGTGAATATTTTTCGCTGCTTAGAGGATGTCTTCGGCGCGTCTCACTGAATCGCTTGGTTAGCACGGCAGGCATAGCATCGAGGAATATAATCTGGCTATTTATAGACTTAGGGAGCGTTGCTATGACCGTCGTAATCTGCTTCAGATCGGCAGGGCTATTGCGCACGTCTATGCAAACGGCAATGCCCCGAAACGATTGGTACTGCTCTCTCTCGAGTTGCAATGTCAGGGTGGGGAGAAGTGCTGCGGGCAGGTTGTCTACACAGTAAAAACCCAGGTCCTCTAGCTGATGCAGCGCGGTACTTTTGCCCGAGCCCGACCTCCCGCTTATTATGATCAGCTCCATGGTCAGGCCGCCTTTGCCGCAACCGCAGACTCGAGCAGGCTCGCTGCACTCGAGGCTTTTCTCAGGCCTTTACAATATCCAGCATTGGAGAATCGGCCGGCGACCTCCGCTAACAGGTCTAGATGTTCCTGCGCTGCGTCAGGCGGTACGAGCAAAACAAAAAGTAGATCTACGGGTTCTCCGTCAGGGGCGTCGTAGTCGATGGGTGACGCCAAAGTAATCAAGCAGCCCAGCGGCTTGTCCAATCCCGGTACGCGACAATGGGGTACGGCAACACCAGTGCCTAGAGCTGTAGATCCTAATCGCTCGCGCTCTAGCAGGCTCGCGTAAATCTGCCCCACCTCGAGAGACATCTCAAGCTCAGCAATGTGTTGTGCAACGAGTTCTAGTACCCGCTTCTTACTCACCGCATTTAACCGGCATACAACGCGCTGCTGGTTTAATAAACTGTCGAGAGAACTCATCTCTTAACGGCCTCGCTGCTTTTCCTTGTGCTTAATGATTTGCCGATCAAGTTTGTCGGCAAGGGCATCAATGGCTGAGTACATGTCTTCATTTTCTGCTGAAGCAAACAGGTCTGCTCCTGCAATATGTAAATTCGCCTCGGCTTTATGACTGGCTTTTTCCACCACGAGAGTCACCTCTACATTGGTAATGTGGTCTATGTGCCTTTGCAATTTTTCAAATTTAGCCGCGACGTGATCGCGCAGACCCTCGGTTACTTCCATGTGATGTCCGCTGACAACTAATTGCATATTCTTCACTCCCTACTGACTACCACTTCAATACTAAAAACTAGAGTAACCGACGCCGCTCGTTAGAGGGCGGTATATTGAGTTGCTCCCGGTATTTAGCCACGGTTCTTCTGGCAACAATAATGCCTTGCTCCTCCAACAACACACCAAGCTTGTTGTCGCTTAGTGGTTTTTTAGTGTTTTCACCTTGCACCAGTTTTTTAATCAGCGCTTTGATTGCTGTAGACGAACGCTCACCGCCTTCGGTGGTCGCAACATGACTGGAGAAGAAAAATTTAAGTTCGTAAATGCCGCGCGGCGTATGCATATACTTTCGCGTTGTGGCCCGAGAAACTGTCGATTCATGCATGCTTATTTGCTGTGCAATATCGGCGAGGATTAGTGGTTTCATGGCCTCCTCGCCGAGCTCTAAAAACTCCCTTTGATGCTCAACAATTTTACTGGCGACTTTTAACAGTGTCTCATTTCTGTTGTGTAAGCTGGTCATAAAGAACTTAGCTTCTTGTAGATTTTCTCGCACAAAAGTTTTGTCGCTTGCTGATCCGGTTTGTCCTATGAGTTCAGAGTAAAGTGCATTAATTCGAAGTTTTGGTGCAATGTCAGGATTGAGTTCAACACGCCAGTGTCCATTTTTACGCAGGACAAAAACGTCAGGAATAATGTATTCCGTGGTGCTTTCACCGACGGATGTTCCCGGTGTTGGGTCTAGTGAGCGTATAAGGTTGAGCGCGCCAATAACATCTTCCGGGGTTGTGCGAAGACGCCTAGAAAGCTGCCGGGGATCAGCGGTTGCAATGCTTTCTAGGTGGCGATTGGCGATAGCTCCCGCTGTATTTCGATGGGGTATTTCCTCGTCCATTTGGCGAAGTTGAAGCAGTAAACATTCTCGCAAATCCGACGCAAAAATCCCGGTGGGTTCAAAATGCTGTAGACGGTGCAAGACGGCTAATACTTCATCGAGTTCAATTTCCGGGTCGCGTAAAGCGTCCAAAATTTCTTCGGGCGTCTGCGTTAGGCGGCCGTTGGCATCCACCGCATCAATAAAGGCGGTTGCAATCATGCGGTCTGTGACGGAGAAACGGGTGAGATTCAACTGCCAGTGCAGTTGGTCATGCAACGTTTCAGGTTCGGCGTCTCGATCTGCGAACTGCCCCATTTCCCCGTCGGGGGATGAGGGGGGCGGTGCGGAGGAGGGCATCAGGTCTTCCCAGCGCGTATCAACTGGAAGCTCATCTGCGCTATCAGGCTCTGAAGCCGGTGCGGTGAAGTCGACTTCGCTCTGGCTGTCTTGGGTCTCCTCGTTGCTGTCGCCGTCCTCCTCGCGTTCGAGCAGCGGGTTAGATTCGAGGGTTTCTTCTATTGCTTGCTGCAAATCAAGGGTGCTGAGCTGCAATAACTTAATGGCCTGTTGAAGCTGGGGCGTCAACGCCAGTGATTGGCCCATTTTTAATTGCAGTGACTGCTTCATTGCACCTCTTGGAAGCTTTAACCCTACGTCACGCCTAGTGTAGCCCTGCCTTGTGGCTCCTCGCAACGATTGGCGCACTACTTGCTTTACATTGCTGGAAAATGGCCCGATTAATGACCCACACAGGTGGCCGTTTTCTACTCGGCGATCGATCCATCAAAGAGTGAAATCGTCGCCCAAATACACGGCTTTGACCTTTTCATCGGTCAGTACTTCCTCGGGTTCACCCGAGGCGATTACGTAACCCTCGCCAACAATATAGGCGCGCTCACAAATATCGAGGGTCTCTCTAACGTTGTGGTCTGTTATCAGTACGCCGATACCGCGTTCCTTGAGCTGGTTGACGATTCCTTTTATCTCATTAATCGAAATGGGGTCGACACCGGCAAAAGGTTCGTCCAGCAATACAAAGGCGGGATCCAGTGCAAGCGCACGGGCTATTTCAACCCGCCGTCGTTCACCTCCTGATAGCGCCTGTCCCAGAGAGTTTTCAA
This sequence comes from Luminiphilus sp., assembly GCA_029253085.1. GTDB lineage: Bacteria > Pseudomonadota > Gammaproteobacteria > Pseudomonadales > Halieaceae > Luminiphilus. The sequence goes on from JAQXAF010000002.1 coordinate 27,624, forward strand.
TGTGACCAAGACTGAACTCAGCCAGTAAATCATCGCAAAGCTTATTTTGATCTGCGCGTTTAATATCTCTACGCATTTCGAGAATGGACAGCAGGTTGTCTCTCACTGACAAGCGCCGAAAAATGGAGGCTTCCTGTGGCAGATAGCCAATGCCAGCCCGTGCACGTTGGTGGATGGGTAGTGGTGTTAGATCTTGTTGGTCGAGGAATATGCGTCCCTCATCAGCTTTAACAAGCCCTAAAATCATGTAGAAACAGGTTGTTTTGCCCGCACCATTAGGTCCGAGTAAGCCAACGATTTCTCCAGAGCTGACCTCCACAGAGACATCTTTGACCACTTTTCTGCCCTTGTAGGCCTTAGCAAGGTTTTGGGCAAATAATGTTTTTTGCATGCCTAGGAGTCCGGGTTTTTGGGGCGCTCCATAGCGCTGGGAGGGATAATCATTTCGACGCGCTGTCCGGAGCCCTGACCAGTCGTCTGATCGCTAGTGGCCGTCACACGCTGCTGACTCAATACGTAATCGATCGTGGCCCCAGTGACAATGGCGCCATCTTGTTCGATTCTAGCATTCTCTGTCAGCGTTACCTTGTCGCCCTTTTGGTCGTAAGCGATGCGATGGGCGGTTGCCTTGATCGGCGCTTTGCCTTCCTGAGGAGTTTGCTCGAGGGTGGCGGGAGCGCCTGTTGCGGTAATCAGACCATCAGCAGCATTATCGTATTGATGAAGAGTCAGCAAATCTGCCTCGATATGCAGTGAGCCTTGTGTCAGCTCTACCGATCCTTCGTAGCGTGTTTCGCCGGTTTGTTCATTACGCACCGCCGAGTCGGCGGTAATTCTGATTGGCTGGTCGCGGTCAGTGGGTAGAGCTTGACCGAGACTTGCGATCGAGGCCATTGATACGGTCGCGAGTAATTGCGCCAACAAGCCGTTGCTACTTCGCATAACGAGTTTCTACCTTTTTCAGCAATGTCGCCTGGCTGGATGTCAAATCGAGATCCAATCCCGTAGCCGTTGTGATGCTGTTTGCTGTGGATAGCCGCACTCTAGCATCCGTGATTGCCCGATTTTCATTCAATAGGAGGCGAATGTGGGGTGTCTGCATCTTGGCGTTGCGCTCAAGCTGTTTTATTTCAACGCCTTTGAGAAGAAAAAGTTCTTTGATATCGGGGTATAAGCGCCCCTCCATGGCCGTCATTTGCCAGTGGTTACCGTTATCATCAGGGCTCCAAAATGTCAGATCCTCCGCATAGGTGACGGGGTCGTTGAGGTATGTTGTCCCTGACCCAATTGTGAGGTACTGAATGCGTATCCCCGACGGGTCATAACTCCAGCGCTCAGCACGTTCCAGATAACTATCAGCGACTGAGATTGTAGCCAGTGGTGCTGTGGGGAGAACCTCATCGCCTCTACCCAAAGTCATCCAGAAAAAAGTCGCGACCGCCATCAGTAACAGTGATGAAAACGTAAGCTTCACTGGTCGTAGGTTTCTATTAGAGTTTGCCACTCGCCACGGGCTCGGAGTAGGACTTCAGCCCATTCGCGGACAGCGCCTAGGCCTCCAGGAGTTGTCGTAACGTAGTCCGCGGCATCGCGCAGAAGATCAACTGCATCAGCCGGACAAGCACCAAGCGCGGCGCTCTTGACCGCCGCTAAATCAGGTAAATCGTCCCCCATATAAGCTGCCTCCTCAAGAGTGCAACCCGCAAGCGCGGCCATTTCGAGCAGCGCTGTTAGTTTGTCTTCTCGGCCCTGAATCACATCCGTTACACCCAGTTCGGCGGCTCGTCGTTCGACCATGGGCGATGAGCGGCCTGTGATAAAAGCCACTCTCAGTCCCGCTCTTTGCAGGAGTTTGATTCCCAATCCGTCTTTGATAGAAAATGATTTGTGTTCTACGCCGTTGCTGTCATAGGTCACGGAACCGTTCGTCAGAACGCCATCGACATCCATCGCAACCAATTTCAGTTTTGCAGCAGCGGTATTGATTTGGTCCATTAGTTGATCCCTGCTTTTAGGAGAGCCATCAAATGAATAACACCCGCTATTTGCGCTTGTGAATCGGTGACAACCAAGGATGAGATACGGTTTTGTTCCATAATGTGCATAGCCTCTGCGGCGAGATGTCCGGCAGGTAGCGTTTTGACACTGGCTGACATGAGCTTGGTGATGGCCACAGAATTTATATCCGGCTGCTCTTCCAATGCCCTTCTTAAGTCGCCGTCAGTAAAAACGCCCTTCAGTTGGCCATGTTCCCCAACGATGGTCATCCCCAAACCTTTCGCTGTGATTTCCATCAGAGCTTCTGCCAGGGTTGCATTGGGCCCAACCAATGGCATGTCTGCGCCTTTAGTCATGAGATCTTCTACCCGGAGCAGCAGTCGCTTTCCCAACGCGCCCCCGGGGTGGGAAAATGCAAAATCTTCCTCGGTAAAGCCGCGACTCTCCAGCAGTGCAATGGCCAATGCGTCACCCATAGCCAAAGCAGCGGTCGTACTGGATGTGGGGGCCAGGTCCAAGGGGCAGGCCTCAGTATCTACACCTGCATCAATGTGAACGTCTGATGCACAGGCGAGTGCTGAATCGGCATGCCCGGTCATACTGACGAGCCTTACTCCAAGCCGCTTCAGAAGGGGCAGTAAGGTTAAAACTTCTGGAGTTGTACCACTATTCGACAAGGCGAGTACGGTATCGCGCTGTGTGATCATGCCCATATCGCCGTGGGAAGCTTCACCGGGGTGCACAAAAAAAGCCGGTGTGCCTGTGCTAGCCAAGGTTGCTGCGATTTTGTGCGCAATGTGTCCTGATTTCCCCATGCCAGTAACAATAACCCGGCCCTGCGTTTCCAGTATAAGCTGGCACGCAGCGGCGAAAGAGAGGCTTAGCGTCTCGGCTAAATTAGTGACGGCTTGCCCTTCCAACGTAAGCGTGCGTCGGCCAGAAGTGAGGAGCGCTTCATCATTTAGCATCGTTTCTAAACCTTTGAAATGTCATAGTAGAGCCACAGGCAGTAAACCACATAAGAGCTAAGGAATAAGCAGCCCGCCATACGACCCAAGCGCGCATGATTCTTGTCCTTACGCCAACCGAACGCGACGAAGGCCGCGAGTGCCGCTGTCGTCACAAAAACCGTGCCCAAGTCCCGTTGCAAATCAGTAATGGACAATTCGAGTGGTGAAAATAATCCCGGTATCGCCAGAACGATTAGCAAGTTAAACATATTGGAGCCAACGACAGCGCCAATTGCGATATCAGCATGTCCTTTGACTGCGCTTACCATTGAGGCAGCAAGCTCCGGAAGGCTAGTGCCCAAGGCGACGATAGTCAGGCCAATGACTAATTCGGAGACTCCATAGCCCTCAGCGATATTGACAGCAGCCCAGACTAAAGCCCTAGAACTACCAATAAGCACGGCAAGCCCCACCGTAAAGGCGCCTATTGCGTGGGCCATGGGCAGGTCTTCTACCGCTGAAATGTCGTCATTAATGCTGGGCATGCGTAAATGGCGCGCCATTCGAGTGAGATACAAGACCAGGGCACCTAACAGGATAAAAGCATCAGCAGCGGTCAAGATGCCGTCGTGGAGTAACCACCCGCAGAGAACCACAATGGCGAGCAATAGGGGCAAATCGGTAAACGCGGTCGTTCTGCCGACTAAAATGGGGGAAATGATCAGCGTCAGCCCCAGCACGAGACCGATATTTGCAATGTTGGAGCCGAACGCATTACCCACGGCCAACTCGCCGGCCCCGGATGCTGCTGCCGAAACAGACACTAAAATTTCAGGGGCTGAGGTGCCCAGAGATACGACAGTCATACCAATGATCAAAGGCGACATTCCGAAACGACTTGCGACAGCGGCTGCGCCTTTGATAAACAGGTCGGCGCTCCAAACCAAGGCGGTAATCCCCAGAACGACGACAACAAAATCTAAAAGCATAAAGTTCCTCTACGCGGCTTTGGGTAGCGCGCCTTACGTACCGGTATGTCGCACGCGCTGCACTCAGATCGGTTATGATGCTGCGCTTTGCGATGCATCCCGTTTCTACTCGGGGTTCATCACGTATTGTATCCTACTGACCAACAATGACGGAGGCTTTGATGGGTAACTCTACATTTAATGAGGGCGCGATGAAGGGGTTAGCAGCCGTCTTTGCGCTATGCCTTCAGCTGGTTTTTGCCAGCCTAGCGAGTGCTGAGGAAGCCTCGACGTCTGGCCCTCGTGAAGTGGTTGCTGCGGCAACCGACAATATTATGGCGCTAGCTAGGGAAGCACCCGCGTATTTTGATGCTGACCCTGATCGTTATACCAATGCAGTGGGCGAGGAGCTCGATAGCGTGGTGGACTTTCGCGGCTTTGCGCGTGGTGTCATGGGTCGCTACGCAAACAAAGAGCGTTACCAAGGCCTGGACGAAGCTGGGAGAAATCAGCTGCGAGAGCATCTGATGAAATTTACCGGGGTACTGCGCTCTGGCATGGTCAATACTTACAGCCGTGGCCTGTTGGCTTTCGGTGGGTCACGGGTAGAGTTGGGTGAAGTCGATATCGCACCGGGGAGCACGCGAGTGGCTTCAGTGACTCAGCGGGTCTTCGGGGATGACGGAAAAATTTACACGGTAAAGTACCAGATGGGGCAGTACCGTGATGGGCGTTGGAAGCTACGCAACTTGATTATTGAGAATATAAATCTGGGCGAAATTTACCGGGGCCAATTTGAGGCAGCGGCCCTCGAGGCTGGCGGTGATTTGGACGTCGTAATTGCAAACTGGGATGACAATCGAGTGAAATCCCTGTCAAAGGAGGATTAACGTGGACGTCAATGAAGTGCGAGATCTAGTCTTGGCGGCATTCCCGGAGTGCGAAGTGGATGTTGAATTGGCCGGTGGACACTACACCGTAACAGTCATCTCTGAAGCCTTTGCCGGGGTCCGATCCGTCGCAAGGCAACAACGCGTCTATGCGCCGTTGGCATCGGCTATCGCTGCTGGGCATCTGCATGCGGTTAATATTCGAGCCTTGACCCCCGCTGAAGCGGCGGGTTGAGCTAGCGCCGTGGACAATTTACTCATAAAGGGCGGGCAGACACTGTCTGGTCAGCTGAGAGTTTCTGGTGCAAAAAATGCGGCGCTACCGATACTCGCTGCAACGTTGCTAACGGATGCAAAGACAACCGTTAGAAATTTGCCCCATCTGCATGATATTACCACTATGGTTGAGTTGCTGGGCAGCCTAGGCGCTGACCTTATGATCGACGAAAAACTGGGTATTGAGGTGGACGGCAGCACGATTAATACGTTGCAGGCGCCCTATGAATTGGTGAAAACCATGAGGGCCTCCATACTGGTTTTGGGACCTTTGCTGGCGCGGTTTGGCGAGGCTGAGGTTTCTTTTCCCGGAGGCTGTGCCATTGGATCTCGCCCGGTTGATCTACACCTCAAGGGACTTGAGGCAATGGGTGCCGAAATTACTGTTGAGGCGGGTTACATCAAAGCTCGATGCGCGGGACGCCTTAAGGGAGCCGATATCACGTTGGAAACAGTCACCGTTGGTGGTACTGAGAACCTCTTGATGGCCGCAACATTAGCGGAGGGTAAAACTTTTTTGCGAAATGCTGCCCGTGAGCCCGAGGTTGTCGATCTAGCGCAGTGTTTGTGCGCGATGGGGGCAAAAATATCGGGTATCGGATCATCAACACTCGAAATCGAAGGCGTGGCAGTACTTCACGGAGCTGATTACACGGTAATGCCGGATCGGATCGAGGCAGGTACCTATCTTGTCGCCGTGGCGGCGACGGGAGGGAAGGTTCGGCTGGAGGGGGCAATACCCCATCACCTTGATATTGTGTTGGAAAAACTCCGTGAGGCATCGGCTCGTATTGAGACCGGTGATAATTGGATTGAACTTGATATGGAGGGGCGCAGGCCCAAGGCAGTTTCGATCACTACTGCACCTTACCCCGGGTTTCCCACTGATATGCAGGCGCAGTTTACAGCACTGAATACCGTGGCCGAGGGCGTGGGGCGAGTGACAGAGACCGTTTTTGAAAATCGCTTGATACAGACCCATGAAATGAACCGAATGGGGGCTCAAATCAGTATTGAAGGGAACACAGCACTCATCGTGGGTCAGCGGTTTCTCAAGGGTGCTCCAGTTATGGCATCGGACCTTCGTGCATCTGCCAGCCTCGTGATCGCCGGGCTCGTGGCTGACGGGCAAACCCGAGTTGATCGCATTTATCACATTGACCGTGGCTACGAGTGCATCGAGGAGAAATTACAATCCTTAGGCGCAGATATACGACGCCAGCCCGGTTGAATTCACGACGTCGCGGAAAAGTCATGACACAACAATTAACGATAGCACTCACTAAGGGGCGCATTCTGCAGCAAACACTTCCTCTGCTGAAGGCCGCTGGGCTTTCACCCGTTGAAGACATTGCAAGCAGTCGCAAGCTTATTTTCAATACCGAGCACTCAGATGTGCGACTCGTTATTTTGCGAGGCTCAGATGTTCCGACCTATGTTCGACATGGTGCCGCGGATGTCGGTGTGGTCGGAAAAGACATGCTCCTTGAATTCGGAGCTGACGGCTTGTATGAGCCCTTAGATTTGGGCATCGCCCGCTGCCGCTTGATGACGGCAGGATTTTCGGGGCGAGAAAGCGTTAGAACGCGAGTTAGAGTAGCGAGTAAGTTCGTCAATATTGCTAGGCGCTATTATTCTAGTAAGGGTGTTCAGGCCGATATCATTAAGCTTTACGGCGCTATGGAGCTAGCGCCGCTCATGGACCTTGCCGATGAGATTGTCGATATTGTAGATACGGGAAACACTCTTAGGGCCAACGGTATGTCGCCCCTTGAGCATATTGCCGACATCAGCACGCGGTTGGTGGTTAACAAGGCTGCCATGCGAACGCGTCACGGCGTGATACAGGAAGTTATTGAAGCCCTTGCACGGGCCGTCGAGCAGATTGTGGATCAGGATAGTGCCTTGTGACTGACCTCCTGCGACGGCTCAATGCCGCCTCAGATACTTTTGAGGCAGATTTGGCAGCACTGACAGCTCGTCACGATGAACGCGACGGTGAGCTGGTGAATCGTGTTGCTACGATCATTGCGTCAGTCCGGACAGGAGGAGATGCTGCCCTACTCAAACTGACGCAAGAGCTTGATCAGCATCCTGCAGTATCAATAACGGATTTATTGGTTGAGCCACCAGAGATGCAATCGGCACTCGACGCCCTTGAACCCGATACGCGGGCTGCACTGGAGACCGCCGCTGAGAGAATTCGTGATTACCATCAGTATCAAGTGGCCCAAAGCTGGTCATTCGAAGATGCGCTAGGCAATCGTTTAGGGCAACAAGTTACCCCGATGGCTCGGGTGGGGATTTATGTGCCGGGCGGTAAAGCAAGTTATCCGTCATCTGTTTTGATGAATGCCATTCCAGCGAAGGTGGCCGGTGTTCCTGAGGTTGTCATGGTGGTGCCTGCTCCGCGGGGCGCGATAAACCCACTTGTGTTGGCCGCAGCCGCTCTGGCAGGGGTCGATCGCATTGTCACTGCTGGCGGTGCGCAAGCGGTTGCAGCCCTGGCCTTTGGGACAGAAACATTGCCTGGTGTCGACAAAATTGTGGGGCCGGGTAATCGCTACGTTGCGGAAGCGAAGCGACAGGTTTTTGGCGTTGTCGGGATTGATATGGTAGCGGGTCCGTCGGAAGTCTTGATTATCGCCGACGGCAGTGCCCCGGCATCATGGATGGCGATGGATCTTTTCTCTCAGGCCGAACATGATGAGCAGGCCCAAGCGATTTTAATCTCCCCTGACGATGCTTATCTCGATGCTGTCGAGGTGGCGATGGAGGCGTTGTTGAGCACCATGGAGCGGGAGGACATTATCCGCGCCGCATTGATGAATCGAGGTGCGCTCATCAAGGTGCATGACCTCGACGCTGCGATTGCGTTGAGCAATAGACTGGCGCCCGAGCATTTACAACTGGCCTTTACCGATGCAGAGACGCGCGTTTCAGAGCTAACCGTTGCCGGCGCCATTTTTGTCGGCGAGATGAGCTGCGAGTCTCTGGGGGATTATTGTGCTGGACCCAACCACGTGCTTCCGACTTCTAGCACTGCGCGATTCTCATCGCCTTTAGGCGTCTATGACTTCCAAAAAAGAAGCTCAATTATTCATTGTTCAACTGAAGGGGCAATGGCTTTGGGCCGTGTTGCGTCCGTATTGGCAAGAGGTGAATCACTGGAGGCCCATGCGCGTAGTGCTGAGCTGCGGTTATCTGCCGCCGATGATTAGCCCTCAGGCCTAGTGCCCACCACCGCTTGAAGCGGAATCATCTCCTGTTCGCGGCCCCGCGCGACTTCGATATCAACAATTTCTCCTGGTCTGAAACGAGCGATTTGGTGCATGGTGATTCGTCCATCATTAACCGTGTTGCCATTAATTGCGCTGATCACATCGCCTACTTGTAACCCCGCTCTTGCAGCCGGTCCGTCTTCCGCTAATCCAGAAACCAGCAGGACTTGTTGTTGCTGAGCTATCGTTTCGGGGCTCTGCAATAGCTCGACGCTAACGCCTAGCCAGCCCCGAACAACCGTGCCGTAGTTGACCAGGTCTTGCATGACGAATTGCGCTAAATTCACGGGAGTCGCTAGATTAATGCCGATGGCGGCATTGTCGGCACCTTCGCCATTAGCGGTATAGATCAGCGTATTTATGCCCAGTAGTTTCCCGGATGCATCGATCAAGGCGCCACCAGAGCTGCCCAACAGCACGCTGGCGTCAGTTTGGATGTAATCCTCGTAGTCCGATGCCTGCAGCCCGTATCGACTCAAGCCAGAAATAATCCCCTGGCTGACGGAGTGGCCGAAGCCATAAGGGTTGCCGATAGCGAGTACGACATCACCAACCTGTGCATCGTCAGAGTTGGCCAGTGTGATGGGAGTCAGCCCGGGCAGTTGAATTTGAAGGACCGCGAGGTCGGTGGCGGGATCGGAGCCGATTGCCGTTGCCGTTGCCGATCGACCATCATGGAGCAATACCTGAATGGCATCCGCATCAGCGATAACATGGTTGTTGGTGATTATGTGTCCTTCCGCCGTGAGGATGACTCCGGACCCAAGGGAGCGCTCGATCCGCTGACGACGCCCTGAATTCCCGAGAAAACGGCGAAGTAAAGGGTCATTTAAGCGTTGGTTTCGGCCTGAATCAACCAGCTTTGCGGTATAAATATTTACGACTGAAGGGGTCGCTAATGCGACGGCGTCACTGTAACTCGTTCTGACCTGACTGCGATCTCTCCCTAAGGGCTCCGGTAGAACCCACTGGTCCAAAATAATGGCTGCAGCCAGTATCCCTGTTAGGGTGGGCCAAAAAAGGCTCGATAAAAACTCTTTCACTGTTTAGGTCCTCGCATTGGAACGATTGTAAAACAGACTGGGCCGGTTAATCTTGTTTGATAACGAATGATTTCAGGGGAGTTTTGATGGGAACGTCGCGGCAAAAAATGCATACAGCGCTTAACCAACTGCTCGAGCCCCAGCGCTTTCAGGATTTTGCGCCCAACGGGCTGCAGGTAGAGGGTCGAGAAAATATCGATATTTTGGTCTCTGGGGTAACGGCGAGTCAGGCACTATTAGATGCGGCGGTGGCACTCAAGGCCGATGCGGTACTGGTGCATCATGGTTACTTTTGGCGGTCCGAAGACCCTTGCTTGGTGGGTATGAAGGGGCGCAGAGTGCGAACATTAATGCAATCGGACATCAATCTGTTTGCCTATCACCTACCTCTAGACTGCCACATTGAGCTGGGAAATAACGCGGGTTTGGGCAGGGCATTAGGCGTTACCCAATTTGAGCCATTAATACCCCAAGAGCCGACGATGCCTGTGTTTGTGGGTGCGTTATCTCAGGTGACACCGATGGAAGCGGTCGCTGAAAGTTTGTCAAAACAGTTGGGGCGCCCGGTGCTGTCTGAGGGAGATCGCGAGGTCCGGCGTATTGCTTGGTGCACTGGAGGAGGACAGGGGTACATTGATAAAGCTGCCGATGCGGGGGCTGATCTTTTTGTGACCGGTGAAGTGTCGGAGCAGACCATTCATGTCGCTAGGGAGCGTGGTATCGGCTTTATTGCTGCAGGACATCATGCCACTGAGCGTTTTGGCGTGCAGAGTGTTGGTGCATGGTTAGGCCGGGAGCTCGGGGTAGAGCATCATTTTGTCGATGACGATAATCCAGCTTGAATTCAGGCAGAGCGATCGAGTCGATCAGGCTCCATCAGGCGATCAATGTCCTCACTCGCGGGCTTATCGAATCCAAAGGTCTCTGATAGCTGGCCTTTTTCATCAGGGCTTTTCCGTGGGGCATAGTCAAGGGGCGGTATGACATCGACCAGATTGCCGGGTATGTCCTGACTGCTAGCGTTTGTATCAAGCAGCGTTTTTGCGTTGGGAATCTCGATTTCGCCATCGCACAGACTGTCTGCGCCCGCCGCTAAGTGGGTATAAACTTCACGGTAGTCTTCGGTCATCCGGCTGAGCAAACGAGCCGTCTTGGCAAAATGCTCTGCGACATCCGCTTCATAATCCGCACGGCTCTCGCGGGCACGCTCCAACCGTGATTCTAGGTCTATAATGACATCACGCTTACTTTTTTTGCGTATGCCCAATAACCAGCCGCATCCCAGGCCGATTCCGACCCCTAGTAGGGCAGTCGCGATGAGTATTACTCCGGACGGCATAAATAACTCCAGTTCGCCAGTCGTTACGTAGGTAGGGGTTAGTGTACAACGCTTACGTCACGACACAAAATATCATGGGACCTTCTCAGCATTATGCAACAAATTTCACCGCAGCAACGCTATGAACAAGACTTGTCTAAGCCAGGCTTTCAGGCAGATTGGGCTCAGGCGCAAGCCGTTTCCAAGCTGCAAGACCTATACGATCGTCTGGTGGAGCGAGAGATTGGGCAGCTGCGAGCGACGGCTCGGTTGCGTCGAATCTTCAGCGAAACCAATAAGCCAGAGCAGGGCTTGTACTTCTGGGGCGGGGTAGGGCGAGGTAAAACTTATTTGGTTGATGTCTTTTTCGAAAGTTTGCCCTTCGAGGCCAAGCTCAGGGTACATTTTCACCGGTTCATGCAGCGTGTCCACCGGGAGCTCACCGCTCTCGCCGGCGAAAAAAACCCGCTGGAAAAAGTGGCGGCGGGTATTGCAGCTGAGGCCCGCGTTATTTGTTTTGATGAATTTTTTGTCAGCGATATTGCTGACGCCATGATTTTAGCGGGGTTGATGACGGCCTTATTTCGGCGTGGCGTGACATTGGTTGCGACCTCAAATATCGAGCCTTGCGACTTGTACAAGGATGGCCTGCAAAGGGCGCGATTTATACCCGCGATTAAATTGATCGAAACCTATACCGATATCGTTAATGTTGATTCAGGAGTCGACTACCGGCTGCGCACCTTAGAGCAGGTCGAGTTGTGGCATACACCGCTAAATGTTGAGTCCGAAACGGCGTTAACAGGCGATTTTGAGGCCCTGTCGGTAGGTTTGGCTCCTTCGTCGGCGACAATTGAAATTAACAACCGCAGCATTCCGACCCAGGCCATGGTTGAGGGCATGGCCGTTATTGGCTTTCAGGCATTGTGCGAGGAGCCCCGAAGTTCTAGCGACTTCATAGAGCTCGCGCGTATTTTTCATACCGTGCTGGTGCCTGGAATCAGGGTCATGGCGAGTCACCAAGAAGATGTCGCAAGACGTTTCGTGAATATGGTGGACGAGTTTTACGATCGAGGTGTCAAACTTATTGTTACTGCGGAGGCAGCACCTGAGGCGCTTTACCAGGGAAATTTACTGACTTTCGAGTTTCGTAGGACCCTATCAAGGTTGCAGGAAATGCAGTCTACGGAGTATTTAGCCAGGGAACACCGGCCATAATGGCCGCGGTTAGCCTTCCCGAAGGGTTGTTCGTGTCGGGATATGGGAAGCGTTGCACTTAAACTGCTTGAAAGCGTGGCCGCCATCCAGTACCATCCGCGCTCCCTTGAATTTGCCCCTTGAGGCGTCACAAATGAAAACATACAGCGCTAAAGCTGGCGATGTGCAACACGATTGGTTTGTTGTCGACGCGGAAGACAAGACGCTTGGACGTCTTGCGACTGAAATTGCACACCGTTTGCGCGGAAAGCATAAGCCCGAATTTACTCCCCATATGGATATGGGCGACTACGTCGTAGTCGTTAACTGCGAGAAAATTAAAGTAACGGGTAAAAAGCAGACCGATAAAATGTATCACCACCACTCGGGATATCCGGGCGGCATCAAGTCTTACAGCTTCGAAAAACTCATCGATCGCGCACCTGAACGTGTGTTGCAGCGGGCCGTTAAGGGCATGTTGCCCAAAAACCCCCTAGGCCGCGCAATGTTCCGAAAACTCAAAGTCTACTCGGGCGCTGAGCACCCACACGCCGCTCAGCAACCACAAGCTTTGGCGCTTTAGAGGAAACCGATATGTCTACGGCACAGTATTACGGCACAGGCCGACGAAAAACATCAACTGCTCGGGTTTTCCTTCGCTCGGGCACCGGCAACATCCAAATCAATGGCCGCACGATCGATGAGTATTTCGGTCGAGAAGTGGCACGGATGATTGTTCGTCAACCGTTAGAGCTGACCCAGTTAAACGGCAGTTTCGATGCCTACGTCACCGTGAGCGGGGGCGGGAGTTTTGGTCAGGCGGGCGCGATCAGGCACGGATTGACCCGGGCATTGATGGATTATGACGAATCACTGCGAGGCGCACTTCGTGCAGAGGGTTTCGTGACCCGAGATGCACGAGAAGTCGAGCGGAAAAAGGTGGGTTTACGAAAGGCTCGCCGTCGTCCTCAGTTCTCCAAGCGTTAAAATCGACTGAAACCCAGCGATGGTTCACGCCAGACATGGATTTGGCGTCAATCTGTCGCTTATTTGTCTACGTAGATACAATTGGAATGCTGTAATGCGGTGCCATCGCTTGCCGCGCACCTAGCAGAGCACTAACATTCACGCGCAAGAAATTCCGTGCTCTCCCGGCATAACAGACTCCGGGAAAGCTGCCTCAATGTCGGAGAGGGTTCTCATGAGCGAAGTGCAATCTAGCCAAAACGATACGGCCCAGCCGGACGCCAAAAGTCAAACCCGACGTCGGTTTTTGACCGCTGCAACGTCTGTTGTAGGGGTCGCTGGAGTCGTCGGCGTAGCCACGCCTTTCATGGGGTCATGGAACCCTTCAGAAAAAGCCAAAGCCGCCGGTGCGCCTGTCAAGGCAGATATTGGCAAGCTTGAGCCGGGTCAAATGGTGGTCGTAGAGTGGCGCGGAAAGCCAGTATACGTTTTGCATCGCACCGATGCTCAGCTCGAAGATCTCCCAAAGCTGGACGGCGTCTTAAAGGACCCCAGCTCAGTAGGGTCCGATCAGCCAGGGTATGTTGCAGGTGAGGGTCGTTCGATAAGGCCAGAGCTCTTCGTGGCGGTGGGGTTGTGCACCCACCTAGGCTGTGCACCCAAGTTTCGGCCAGAGGTTGGTTCGGCTGATCTCGGTGGAGACGAATGGTTAGGTGGATTCTTCTGCCCCTGTCACGGCTCGAAGTTCGATTTGGCAGGACGCGTGTTTCAGGGGGTGCCTGCCTCAGATAATTTGGTTGTCCCGCCCTATAGTTTTGAGGGTGACAACGTACTTGTAATCGGTGTGGATGCGGAGGCTGCCTAATGGAAAAAGCATTGAATTCTTTTGTTGGATGGATTGATGCACGCCTCCCAATCACGAAGGCGTGGAATACCCACATGGGCGAGTACTACGCGCCCAAAAACTTCAATCTGTGGTACTTCTTTGGCGTATTTTCTCTCTTAGTTTTGGTCAATCAGCTGCTTACCGGCATCTGGCTGACGATGAACTACACGCCCTCTGCGGAGGAAGCGTTTGCGTCGGTGGAATACATCATGCGCGATGTGGATTACGGGTGGCTGTTGCGTTACATGCACTCCACGGGCGCATCGGCGTTTTTCATTGTTGTTTATTTGCATATGTTTAGAGCCCTGATTTACGGTTCGTACAAAAAACCACGCGAGCTACTTTGGGTCTTCGGAATGATGATCTTCATTGTATTGATGGCCGAGGCGTTTGTGGGCTATGTATTGCCCTGGGGTCAGATGTCCTACTGGGGCGCTCAGGTCATTATTTCGCTCTTTGGTGCTATCCCAGTCGTGGGTGAGGATATCGTGACCTGGATTCGCGGCGATTATCTCCTATCGGGAATCACACTCAATCGTTTCTTCGCTTTACACGTAGTGGCGCTGCCGATTGTGTTGCTGGCGTTAGTGGTCCTACACATCCTTGCGCTGCACGAAGTGGGGTCCAACAACCCAGACGGCGTAGAAATCAAGAAGAAGAAGGACGCTAACGGCATTCCTTTAGACGGAATCCGCTTTCACCCTTACTACTCAGTTCATGACATTCAAGGCATAGCGGTCTTTCTGTTCTTCTTCTGCGCCATTATATTTTTCGCGCCCGAGATGAGCGGCTATTTTTTGGAGTTTGCAAACTTTGAGGAGGCCAACGGGCTCAAAACACCGGAACATATTGCGCCAGTGTGGTACTTCACGCCGTTTTATTCCGTTTTGCGCGCCGTGCCAGACAAGTTCTGGGGCTTTGTTTTCTTCGCTGCCTCGGTAGCGATTCCCTTTGCACTGCCGTGGTTAGACCGCTGCGAGGTTAAGTCATGGCGTTACCGGGGTATGATCAACCGCGTAATGCTGCTGCTGTTCGTTGTGTGCTTCTTAATCCTCGGAGTCTTGGGTGTTAAGGCGCCTACTCCTGAGCGAACATTCCTGGCACAGATCTGCACCATCTTTTACTTTGCTTTCTTCTTGGCCATGCCAATCTGGTCGAAGATGGATAAAGTTAAGCCGGTCCCTGACAGGGTTACGATGGATGGCGGTATTGGCGTGTTCAGAAGCCTGGGTATCTTGGCTCTGATGGGAGTCCTAACAGTCATTCCACTGAAGGTGGTGGGTGCTGAGTCGGGTTTTGACTGCGGCACGATTCCTTGCGACCCGATTGCGACAGACGCAGGTGATAAACCCTCACTTCAGCGCGGCGCAGCGCTTTACACGAGCTACTGCATGGGGTGCCATTCTTTGCAGTACTCTCGGCACAATCGGGTCGCTAGAGATTTGGGTATCCCAGAGGATCTTTACAAAGCCAACTTGATGTTTGACCCTGAATTGAAAATTGGTGCCCTCATGGACAACGCCATGGACAAGGGCAATGCCAAAAAATGGTTTGGTGCAACACCCCCTGATCTCACTTTGGTGTCTAGAGCGCGTCAACCTGAGTGGCTTTATACCTACTTGCGTACCTTTTACAAAGACGAGACACGGCCCTATGGGGTCAACAACAAGGTCTATCCGAAAGTTGGTATGCCCCACGTTTTGATGGAGCTGCAGGGACTGCCGGAGTGTGCTGCTGGGCCAAGTCTGGAAGGCGGTCAGATGGACCCGTTGACGGGCGATGCTATGATGGCTTCTCCATGTGGTCGGCTTGAAATTTCTGCTGCTGGAATCATGAGCGGAGAAGAGTACGACACGGCGATTTATGACCTGGTAAACTTCTTGGCGTATACCGCAGAGCCTATTAAGCTGCAGCGGCAGCAAATGGGTGTTAAAGTTTTGTTGTTCCTTGCTATCTTCTTTGTGTTTGCTTGGCTCTTGAGTCGCGAATATTGGAAGGACGTCCACTAACGTCCCACCCGACAAGAAGCGGCAGCCACAGGGTGGCGTGCCGCTTCTGTCTCTTAAAACCCGGAGTTTATAAATGAAACTGTCTGACGACGCCTCTGCGGTAGTGTCCAAGCGCTCTTCAATGACGCTGTTTTCGGATAGTACTAATCACTACAGCCACCGGGTGCGAATTGTGCTTGCTGAGAAGGGCGTTACCGTCGATCTCATCGAATCTGATTCCGGTATTGCGCCGGCAGAGCTGGCAGATGTTAACCCTTACAACACAATGCCTACGTTAGTTGACCGTGATTTGGTGCTCTACGAATCCAAAGTTATGATGGAATATCTCGATGAGCGTTTTCCACATCCACCGCTATTGCCCGTTTATCCGGTTGCGAGAGCGGAGAGTCGTCTACTGATGTATCGAATAGAGCGAGACTGGTGCAGTCTGGTTGACGCGATTCAAAATTCTCGGTCTGAAAACGTGGTAACAAAGTCTGCCAAGGAGTTGCGGGACGGGTTTATGGCGATTGCTCCCATTTTTGCGGAGAAGCCTTATTTTATGAGCGAAGAGTTTACCTTGGTTGATTGTTGTATAGCGCCTATTCTGTGGCGCTTACCTTCTTTGGGTGTCGACATCCGTCCAGGAAAACAATCCAAGCCATTGCTGGCGTATATGGATAGCTTATTCCGCAGAGAATCTTTCCAAGAAAGCCTCACCGTTCATGAGCGAGAAATGCGTCTGTAATCGAGCGCCACATTTGTGAACTCTAGTAGGCCTTACATCATTCGCGCAATTTACGAATGGATCGTTGACAACGAATGCACACCACATCTTTTGGTCGATGCGACGTTTGCAGGGGTGTTTGTTCCTGAAAGCTACGTGAGTGATGGGCAAATTGTTTTAAACATTGCGCCGTCTGCGGTGGTGTCGCTACAGATGGGCAATGATACGGTTGTGTTTAACGGCAGATTCGGGGGACAGCCACAAGACGTGGAGGTTCCTATCGCCGCGATACTTGGCATTTATGCGCGAGAGAACGGTCAGGGAATGGTTTTCGATGGGCCAATGGAAGACCCAGACCCAGATCCTGAGCCACCCTACATCGGAGATCCTATTGCCAATGAGCGCAGCAGTCGTCCGGCACTTAAGATCGTTAAATAAGGCACCGCCTAGGCTGCGGATGGCGCCTGTGCTGCGGCGTCGCTAACTAGGCACTCGGGCCAGACCGATCAGATGAGCTCGAACAGACGCACAACCCGTTTTACACCGTCCACTTCGGCCGCTGCGGCAGCGGTTCGGTTGGCCTCTTCGGTCGACAACAAGCCCATCAGATAAACCACGCTGTTTTCAGTGACCACCTTCACGCGCAATGACGGCACCTCTGAGTCAGTCAGCAAGGCGGTCTTGATTTTTGTGGTTAGCCAAACGTCGTTGGCCTCGGTTCCGCTTGTGGACTTTGGTCCAATCGCCAATTCGTTATATATTCGTCGTACACCCTCTATCTCACGAACGACATTCGATGCCTCATCTTTTAGGCCCTGGTCAGGAACCTCGCCGGCAATTAACACATAGCCGTTGTAGGACACCACGAGGAATCCTAAATCGTCGAAAGCGGCATTTGCTGCCCTAATATTAACGATCGCCTTTGTCTCTATACTCTCGTCTAAAACCTGTTCTGCAAGGCTGCGCTCACCGGGTTCATTTTCAATGCTATTGCTTTCAAAAGTCGCGAGGACCGTTCCGCAGCCGGTTAGATAGGTAAGGGATAAGATGATGAAAAGTCGTTTATACATAGGGCTCACGTATTGTCCTCCAGTGTTCCAAATAGGGATATGTCGATCAGTTTAGCAAGACAGATGGAGCAGCATTGAGACAGAGCTAGCGCAGTCGCGCGGTCTGCTCCCGGAAATGCCAGGCTAGGTCCTGTTCCTTGTGCTCCCACCCAAATCGACGTCAGGTTGCGTTTAGCTATGGCAGAGGACAGAAACTCTAGGTCTACTTGAGTAAGCGATGTCGCGTAGAGAATTGCCAGATCCCCGGGTTGACCAAGGGCCGTTAGCTGTTGGGTTAGCCAGCCCACGCCCGGATCAAGGCTAGTGATATGACGGCTTGTCAACTCGATCGCGGGTATCGCAGGTCGTTCTCGATAGAGCCCTTGTTGTAAGAGTTCCGTCAGTAGTCCGGCGCCTGCTGCATCGGGGCCGACGCCACAAACGATAAGTTTTTTCTCGTTGATAATGGTTTGTGTTGCCAGGCTGGCGGCGCTCCCGGTCACATCTGCAATGTCATCCACTGACAGACTCAGCTGCTCGATGTAGCCATGAAAAAACGTGGAGATGTCATCGTAGGGAATCATGATCAGGTTTTTACCCGTTTAGTTTGATGCATCGAATGCCTGTTGAATCCAGTGCGCTACTCGGTTCTTTTGCAGTGTATCGTATGCGATGACATCGAATCTTACAGGCCGTCCTTGCAGTTCGGGCATGCGCTGTATTATTAAACTCGCCGTCTTGATGAGACGCTGTTGCTTGCGGTAACTGACTGAACCGGCGCCAGTTTGAAGCCCTTCCCGAGTGCGCAGGCGGACCTCGACGAAAACCACTGTCCTGTCCTGTTCCATAATAATATCGATCTCGCCATAGCGGCAGCATACATTACGTGCAACAGTTCTTAGACCTTGGGTGATTAAAAAATTCTGGGCGCAATCCTCTGCGTCTTTCCCTGTCTGAGTATTCACGGTGGTCACTATTCGTCGGGTTGGGCACCGTTAGCGTATGGGTAAGGCTTTGAGTTTGCCACCATCGAAAGCGACTGAATTAAGCTCCCTTTCGATTTCGCCATTAGGAAGCCGCTTTAAAAGTCCAGTCCTTCCTTGGAACAGGATGGCCTGAGTGGCCTCAGCCTGCTGCCAGTGATCGATCATAGACATTGCGTCAAACCCTAAAGCTTGTAATCGTGTGAAGCGATCTACTTTTAAGGCCGTCAGTACCGCAGGGGTCTCAACCAGAATAAGGTCGTTTAAGTCTTGGTTTTGACCGTGGTCATGTCCGCTGTAAACGGCTGATGAACTGTAAACTGGCACATCGCCACTATAGTGGTATATGAGTAAGGGGCGCAGGCGACGAGCTTCAGCGGGATCTGGTGCCAATAAAAAAATGACATCAAAGTCTTGCCGTCTTCGCGGTCGCGACGCCACTGGCGCTTCAAAGGCGACCTCCAGCATTTTAATTCTCCGTTCCGATGCGACTGACCCTGCGCCGGTACCAATTTGCTCAGAGACAGATTCGGTACTATCCAGTGTGAGTGTGTCTGCCGTTACACCCCCAATGGCGCTCCAAACCTCATTCAAAGCCACCTCCATTCGCCTGCCCCATTCAGTGTCAGGGCGAATAATAAGTGCTCTTCTTTGGCCTCGGCCAAACGCTAGTTGGGCTATTTGGCGGGCTTCATCTTCTGGGGCCAAGCTCATAGCGCTCCAGTTAGAGACCCCTGTGCTGGCATAAACCTCGGGTCGGTTCAAAGCGATGACGGGAGTGGGGCGCTCCTTGAGGCTTTCAAGGCTCTGCGCCTCCGACTTGATCAGCGGGCCAATGACAAGGTCTGCCCCTTCAGTGAGTGCATCACGGTACGCCGAAACCGCACTAGGTCGCTGCTCGGTATCAATGGTAAAAAGCCTTGGGCGTTTTTCGGGATCTGGAAATTTCCGGTACAGGCCTTCTGTTATACCGTCCAGTACCGCGCTTCCTGCAGATTTCAGCCGTCCTGATAGTGGCAGCAGTACGCCAATATTTGTTGGGGGCTCGGTATCCAACCAAGTGGCCAATGCTGCCGGTAGGGGAGCAGTCGCGGTATGACCTGAATGGGACGAAAGCCAGTTATACGTGGCATCGCGACCTGATCTATAAGCCTGCAGTAACGTTAGCCAACCACGCCAATCCGGGTCATCGGCCATCGCAGCTGCACGCCCCAATTGCCCATTATCAAGATGCATTAGCAGCGTCCACAATCTATCGCTAGGCGCTGTAATCAGGGATGGTGGGATAGTATTACTTGTGATGAGCTGGGCTGACGTGAGTTCGAGTTTAATTCTAAAGTGAGCCAGCCTTGCTGCATCTAGCCATTGACCTTGGATGCGGGCTCTTTCTTCTAAGGTGGCCAGCACAAAAAGCTGGCCCTCGATGCTCGAGGTGTCGGTACCCTCCATCAGCCGCTGAGCCGCTTCGGTGTCACCATTGTACCAAGCGAGGTCAGCATCGATGATGCCTGCGGTTGTCGCATCAATACCTTTTATGAAAAAGGCATCTCTTAAGATGCGCCCTACAACAACACCCTCAGTGACTATGCTATCTCGCACGGCGTTGATTGCCGCAAGATCTAACTGTTGGTCTGGGGCGGCAGGTAAAGGCTCTGGAATAGGCTGTTGGCCAGTTTCCAAGGAGATTTTGGGTAGAGACCTATCCGGATCGCCTGTTGTTTGGCAGCCAGCGATCCAGCAAACTGGCAGCAGGAGCACGAACATGGTTCGAATATGCAGACGAGCAGTGTGAAGTTTTGAGATCATAACCCAGAGTATAGAACGGAGACGCCTTCTTGGAACGTGGTTTGTACATTGTACCGACGCCAATTGGTAATTTGGCCGATATCACCCAACGTGCACTCGAAACCTTGACGCAGGTAGCCTTGGTCGCGGCGGAAGATACGCGCCACAGCCGAAAGCTACTTGCTCACTATGGGGTTGAGACACCGCTGTGCGCCTACCATGATCATGTGTCTGAGGACGTGACCCAACAGCTGCTGGCGCGCATGATAAACGGAGAGGCGATAGCGCTCATTAGTGATGCCGGGACACCGTTAGTGTCGGATCCCGGATTTCGACTGGTGCGGGCAGCTCAGGCTAAAAATATTCCCGTCATTCCATTGCCGGGGCCCTGCGCAGCGATCACGGCGCTCAGTGGTGCGGGCTTGCCGACTGACCGGTTTTTCTTTGAGGGATTTTTGCCCGCAAAATCGCAGCAACGGCGAAAACGATTGGAATCCTTGCAGCGGCAAGCGGGAACTTTGATTTTTTATGAGGCTCCACATCGAATTAAGGCGACCCTTGCGGATGCTGCAGAGATCATGGGTTCAGAGCGCGAGGCCGTGCTAGCTAGAGAGCTTAGTAAGACGTTTGAAACACTGAAGCGCGATTCATTATCGGGGCTACTGGCTTGGGTAAAGGCTGATGTTAATCAGCAGCGTGGTGAGCAGGTTTTGTTGATTGGTCCGGCCGATGACCCATCGGATGAGGAGCTGCTTGAGAAGGACCGACAGCTTCTTTTTCGTATTGCTGAGGAGCTACCCCCTCGTAAAGCCGCGTCCATAGTGTCGGATGTGACAGGTGTTAAAGCCCGAATCTTGTACGAACAGTTAATAAACCGTGAAAAAAAATGATATTTCTCACTTGAGTGCGGACCGTCAGAGCCTTAAATTAGAGGAGAGCTGATTAGACGATCGCTGTCGCCTTGGGTGATGGAGGAAAGTCCGGGCTCCAGAGGTCAGAGTGCCAGGTAACGCCTGGGGGGTGTGAGCCCACGGAAAGTGCAGCAGAAAGGAAACCGCCTGGCTTTGTCAGGTAAGGGTGAAAAGGTGCGGTAAGAGCGCACCGCGCGGCTGGCAACAGGCGTGGCGATGGTAAACCCCACTCGGAGCAAGACCAAATAGGGATCCATTAGCCGTGACCTCCGGCGGATCCGGGTAGGTCGCTACAGGCGAACGGTGACGTTCGTCGCAGATG
>JAQXAF010000004.1 GCA_029253085.1 Luminiphilus sp.
AATTGGTGAAATCTTCCTTAACCGCCTCGTAAGTATGTAGACCGTCGATATGCAGCAAATCTACTGAACCGTCACTAAAGTGCGCAAGTGCATCGTTGAAGTAGGTACGCATTAAATAGGCGACACCACGATAGTGATCCCGTGCATAAGTCGCGACGTCGTTGTATATCGAATCATCATATCCGTCGGTATGGGCATCACCCTCCCAGCTGTCAATGGCGTAAGCGACACCATCAATATCGTGCTCTACCATGGCCTGACAAAACGTAAAAAATGATAGCCCGTTGTAAACACCCAACTCGACAACCATTTTAGGAGAGAGCGCCTCAACCAAATCGTAGGCGAAGGGTAGATGATCCACCCAAGTACTGAAGACCATGCGCTTTGGTTCAAAGCGCTGCAGCGATGCGGGGAAATATACGCGAGGTTCCATTGAGCTCAACTTATCTTAGGCACAGAACGCAGGGGTTCACCCGTGCCGACCTGTGTGCTCGTTTGATCTGGCACTTGGCTTGAACTCCTTATAAAACGCATCAATTGCTTTGGTATTTCCCCTAAAAATATTGGCGTGGTTCGAGGGGGTTCAAAGGAACTACCGCGAAGCGCTCTGTATTGACTCTGAAATTGACCAATAAGCGACTCCCTTGCCTGCCGTTCAATACCACCTGTGGTGACACCGCCATGGAACTGGTGAAAGGTACCCTCACCCATGAGAAGGACGTGATCGAAACCCGGCGCCTCACAGGCGCGCTTGTAAAAATCAAGATTAACTAAGCCGCCACCCATATGATCAAAACTCTCATCGAACCCTCCTAGATGGTCCCACAAAGACTTAGGAACACTGATGCAATTGCTCTCGCTGTGCTGCTTAAATAGCCCAGCGGTACAAGACCCACTAAAACAGGCGATGTCAAAGAGGCTATAGCCATTGCGCGGCCAATCGATAGACGCCAATAACTGGGACTCCTCAACAACACCATAGCCCTGCTCTACGGCACGTTGCTGTAACTGCCGCCCCAAATGGTAACCAGGAACACTCACCACGGAATTGTGATGCAAACGATGGCCGCGTAATATATTTTTGACGACACCCGGCGTCACCATTCGCGCCCCATCGACTAAAAGCGCCACATGCCTGCGGCGGCACAGCGCTGCACCGTAATTTGCCGCAAAAACAGGGGTGGGATTTGTTTCGTCGCGCAGGTGATAGCTGAAATTTTCCGGTAGTGATTGAATAAAATCGGCGGGCAAATTATTCGATGAGCGATTTTCCACAACGACGACATCATAGTCACTTTCAGTGACCCCCTGCTGGTAATGGCTCGTTAGTGAGTACAGCGTTTTTTTTGCCTGCTCTGGCATATTGTAGACAACAACGACCAAAGCCACCCCGGTGTTGGGCGGCCATGCTGTCGTCCTTTTTTTAAACCTATGGAACCAAGGTCTCAACATAAGTTTTACTCTGCTATTGTTTTTAATTTTTTTAGCAGTCTTAAGAAGCGTCGCGCCAGTTTGTAGCTGCCGTCTGCAGATGCCGTGCGCAAACCCGCTTCATAAAACTCGATTTTTTTATCGCCGTCATACAAACCAAAATCGATCAGTATATTTTTAAGCTTTTTCTTGAACAGCGCTTCCTCATCATCAAAACACAGTACAGGAAATTTACGGCGACAGTAATGCCTCCAAAGTCGCTGGTTGTATCGGTACCAAAGGTCTAACCCGGCGTCAATCGGCATGCCACTGCGATTGTTCAGGGACTGCGCTACATGCATCGGATGACGATAGATACCAATGAAACGTAGCTCTGGAACTGCTTGAACCCATCCATCAAGGGTCAACAAGGTTCTTGGATCTTTGAAAGCAACGCATTTTGATGCCGTTACCGGCGTCACCAGCCGTCGCGCTTCCTTTAGCTGTTCGGCTGACCACCGCACCAAATGGCGCGGCTGATCCCAGGCTGCGGCATTTGAAGCCAGTACCAAATCGTTAAGATCTACTATCGCCTGATTCTCTCGATTTCCCTTAATGTTGTGGGGGTTCCATGTGTGGCGCTCACCCAAATCAACACCCGATTCTTCAAGTGACCCCGTCAGGCAGCTCGTTCCAGATCGGTGCATGCCCAAAATACAGATGACAGTGGGTGTTGACTCCAGCATGCCTTTTAAAACCCTCCACAGATGGCTGAGACCTGCCCAGACCTAAACATCCTTCCCTGGCCAAGAGGAATTATTTTCGGACAATTGCTTGCCAACACGGGCTTATCATTCCTGCAATAACAGCGTTTCCCCAATTTGGCTTGCGGCAATGTCGTCCTCACAGAACGGAAAACGCACCCAACGCTTATCTGAGTAGAGCTTGGTCTGATCGGAAAAGTGTGGGGAGGCAGGATCAGTTGATTGGGAGGGCACTAAAATCACGTCTGCGATCGGGCACTCAGTCTCATCCCAGGTAACCGCTTGGATGTAGCTATTGCCCGACCCCGGATTGACATAGCCGCCTTCCGAAAGCCTTGCACTAATCGCCCCATAAACCCCCATGGTGCCTGAACCACCATGGATTGGAACGTTCTCATTATTCCGCTCTAGATACTGCACATCTGACCAAGACGCATCGAGTAATACACCATTAGACTGCAGTTGGGCCTCAGCCTTGAGTAACACCTCTGTCAATAAGGTTTGGTTGGAAGTAATGTCTAAGTCAATGCCAGAAGGTGTTGTGAGGGGATCAGCGGGGTCGTAGTCAACTCGCCAAAAAGTATCGTTCGCTATCACCCCTTGAAATCCACCACCCAATTTAGAGCCGAGTGCTTTCCAAAACTCAGTGAAAACCTGTGCGCCCTGGCTATCAAGGTCAACGCGACGATCCCACTGCGCCAGTACTCCGCACACAGCGGTCAAAGCCTCGATCTCTGCAGACACACAAAACTGCAGAATGTCGTCTAGAGTGACTTCGGCACCGTACACGCGATTGGCATACATAAGTCCTTTTATGGTCTCTAAATCAAAGAGCGGCGTTTCGCTCAGTCCATCGCTCGCAGCCTTGCGCTCTTCGACCATTAAATGCCCGATACGAGTGCGTAAAAACTGCTGCTGCCCCTCATAGCCCACCGGCCCCATAATCGTCGGAAAACCCTCTATGGGCTGCTGAGCATTACTGAGCCAATAGCTATTGTTGCTATTTCCAACGTAATCTCTCGTGCGCAACTGCGGCAACTGACTGGGACCGTAAAGGTTGCTGCCCTCGGGCGCCTCTGGGTCATCTCCCCATTCACACTCAGCGGTCGAGCCATCCAAGGAAATGATCACATTGGTTGTTGCATCCGCCAACAGTGGCCCAATGATGCCATTCACGCAGGTATCAAGCTGCTCCTGCGTGACGTAGGGAATCGCCGATAACTCACCGTAAAAAACCTCACCGTTGCGATCTGCCGCAATTTCGTGGAAGACCGGATTACCAATTGTCGCCAACGCATCAATATAGCCCTCTAGGTCAGAGGCTTTGCCCTTGTTAATCCACTGCTCAATGCCCCGTGTTCCGGTCAAAATATTGGCGTCACGAAATGCCAGTATGGAGCCATTGAACATAGGCCAACCGTCAAGAAACTCAGACACGCCTTTCAAGTTCACGACAGGCCCAAAATGGGATTCGTAGAATGTGAAGCTTCGCTGTTCTAGCGTCCCGTCTGCCACCAGCACATCAATGGTGACCTCAACGGGCGTTATCTCCCGCATCTCGTCTTCGTATTGGTACTCGAGGGGGTTTTCGGGGTTGAGCTTCAGTTCGTACAGGCTGAAACGGTTGGCCAGTGACACCGTGTGTGTCCAGGCAACGTCTTTATTAAAACCGATTCCAATAAAGGGAAAACCGTGCAGTGCTGCACCAGCCACGTCGTACTCACCGGGTAAGGTCAAATGCGCTTGATACCATGCTCCCGCTCCAAACCAGGGCTGATGTGGATTACCCAACAGTACCGCGCCACCATTTTGAGTACTTTCGCTTCCTACCGCTAGCGCGTTGCTACCGCGATCAAAATTCTGCAGATCACGGACTGCGGCAGCCGCACTTTTGGAAAAATCAGCAAGTTGGGCATTATTTAAACTGCCCGTCGCGCTGTCATCAGCGGGCCCCTCAACAGACAGCAGTGCGTTACGAAAGGTCCCATTATCTGAGCTTCCTCGCAGCGCCTCGCGCCGCATGTGCTTGAAAAGGTCGATCGCTGTCACTTCAAAAAGCCAGGGCGCATCCCTGCAGCCGTAATCACCTTCAGCCAAATTTTCGTCACCCGTTTCTTCACGATACAGATTCATACCGCGCGCAAAACCCGCTGTAAGATCACGACTAAACTGCGGCAGTTGACTGACAAAAAGCTCCTCGAACTCGGCGTCATCTCCGTTTAAATAACGGAATAGAAAGTCAGAGCCGGTGTTTCCCTGCGCCTCTCCGAGCAACTCCGCTGATCGACCGCTGGCATACACCATCTCTCTCATGGCAACGCAGTAGTTGTCTTGAGAGTAGGCGTAGCCAAATCCATATCCCAAGCTCTTCCAGTCTTCGGCTACAACGTGAGGGATACCGTACTCGGTACGTCTTATCTCAGCGGTCAGCTCGTAAGTAGGCTCTGGTGGCGGAGCCGGCGGCTCTGGCGTGGCCGGTGTACTATTGTTCGATGAGTCACTGCATGAGAGCAGCAGCAGTGCCGCCGCAAGTATTGCTAGAGTTTTCATGGGCTTCCTCTATTTTTAACTTCTTAGTTATCTTGCTGAACCTAATCAGCATTCTTTAAAAACGCAAGTCGTTCTCCGCCAAAAACAATTGGAGTGACTAGATAAAGTAGACATAACCACGGCATTTAACATCAAGACAGTGCCTCGAATAATGAGAGATCATCGGTCAACGCCAGCAGATTATTTTCATGGTGGCCTTCGCCAGCCAGAGAGCCACAGAGATTCCAAACGCATGTCTTGGGCCGATCGCTTGCCCTCACCCTATCAATAGCCGGTCCACATCCGCACATTAGCTCACTCGCAAGCATGGGGCTCAACGCTCCCGCCTCAGGACACAGGGAGAAATCTGCCAGCGAATGCAGTGCCTTCAAAAGCTTTGGGCCTATCATTTGCGGCGAAATCGCTGCCGAATCAGCACGTTCAATAATCGAATGCGCAACCTGGTGCAGAAAAGGTAAAACAGTGTTGTCGGCTGAAAAAAGCATAAAGGCATTGTGAGGTTGCTTAAATACTTTGACCCGCCCTCGGCTGTCCGTATCCAGCCAGTACTCTTCACCAAAGCAAACTGAGGCCTCAGCATTGGGAACCCATGACGCATCGACAACTAAGGTATCGGCATCCAACCACAGTACCGTACCGCCTTCTTCTTCCAGGTGAGCCTTGAGCAGACTTAAACGCGCAAGATCAGCAATGATAGGTGTGCGTCCAGCGAGCTTATTTCGCAGTGCGGCAGGCACGCGATCAAAAAGCTCATCGCCCAAAAATTGGTAGCGATAATCCTGTTGCGCACACCACAGCCGAACAGACGTCAGGCATCGGGACTGCCACAGAGGATGGATTGCCGGTGCCGACTGAAAGACCGTGATCATAGCCAAACCGCTAAGGCAGCCTGCGCCCTCAATCTTCAAACCCCAAATTATCGAGCAGCCCCATTACCTCAGGCTGCTCGATCGACAAATTACTAACGACCTTCTGTGATCGGAGCCAGCGGCCGACCACATCCCAAATGGGCTCACCTTCAACGCGACGCACCGAAGCCCAGCCCGCGACTTTATAGGACTTCCCGGCCTCAACAGGTCGACCTTTGACAGTCAAACGACCAATCCGCTTACCGGCTACTGCAGTTGGCGTAAGACGATAACCAAGCCCCCCCACCCGAACCATATCGCCCCCCTGCTGGTAATAAGGATCGGGATTAAAGAGATTGTCTGCTACATCCTCTAGGACAGTTTTTAGTGCCGCCCCACTCATTTCATTGACCGTAACCGCAGGATAAGTGATGGCCACCTGTGCCATCAGGTCTTCCATGGTGATATCTGATGCGGGTAACAAGGTGGTTCCCCAGCGAAAGCCGGGAGAGAATGCGATTTCAGCGTCAAGCTCATCACGCAATGCGTTACAGATAAGCTGATCGAAACTGCCGTTAAAATTGCCGCGCCGATATAACAGCTCGTCGGTTGTCGCTAACACTTCACCCAATTGCTGGGCATAAGGGGCGCGGATCTCATTGATTAAGGCCGACATGTCTGGATCGGGGGTTAGCAAATCTGAAAATACCGGAAGTAATTTATACGACCAGTTTTTTATGCGACCGCCACGAACATCAAAGTCCAAAACACCCAGAAATTTTCCGTTGGAGCCAGCATTCGTTACCAGCGTTATTCCTCTGGGATTTTTTATCTCCAAAGCCCTAGGAATGGCATCGTGTGTGTGCCCCCCAAGAATGACATCGAGCCCGGACACGCGAGAAGCAAGCTTCATATCGGTATCTGCACCATTGTGTGACAGTAAAACCACAACCTGTGCGCCTTTACTGCGTACCTCGTCAATCTTTACCTGTAGCTCACGTTCGCGAATACCAAAGCTCCACCCCTCCATAAGGTAGGCCGGATTGGCTACTGGAGTGTAGGGAAAGGCCTGACCAATAATGGCGACGGGAACACCATTTAACTCGCGCATAACATGACTCGGAAAAACCGGATCGCCAAATTCTTTATCGCGGATATTTTGCGCCAAAAATGCGGTCTGACCTGCCAGATCATTTTTAATAATCGACTGCACACGATCAGTGCCAAGGGTGAATTCCCAGTGCCCAGTCATGACGTCAATTCCGAGAAGTTTAGAGGCATCGACCATATCTTGCCCCTGAGTCCACAGCGCTGTAGCCGAGCCCTGCCAAAGATCTCCACCGTCGAGAAGTAGTGCATCAGGACGGCCAGACTTGAGCTGCTTTATTAGGGTTGCCAAATGTGCAAAGCCACCAACCTGCCCAAATTCAAGTGCAGCTGCAGAATAATTGAGGTGGGTGTAGGCGTGTGCTTGCCGGGTATCTAATGCAATCTGGTAGCGCTCCAACAACGCCTTACCGACAAGATGCGGGCTGCGATTGCGCGCATTATGAACGCCAATATTAACTTGCGGCTCACGATAGTGAACTGGCATCAGCTGCGCGTGAGCGTCAGTCATATGCAGCAGATGGACGTTACCAACCGGTGCGATATCGTAAGGACTTTGCGTTGTTGCACGAGCCGCTACACCGGGCAGTGCTAGGCCCGCCGCCGCACCCAACGCCAGCATTTTTCCAAATTCACGGCGTTCGATGACAGTATTCCAGAGCCTTCCCTACGACCTGCTGTTCCATCAAGGCTGAGATCGATTAACAGGCGAATTTGGATCAAAAAGAAACGCCATCACATCGCGTAACTGTTGCTCGGTGAGTATGCCGGCAGCACCAAAGCGCGGCATATGCGAACAGATATTGTAAGCGTGGGTATTCCAAAGCTTAGTCCAGGTGTACTGCAGCATGACAATGCTTTGTCCCCGTGCGCCATAACCACTCAGCGAAGGCCCCAGGTTGCCATATGCCACCTCGCTGGGATCAAGCTGATGGCAGGCATAGCAATTACCCCCGTTTTCTTGTTCGGGGTCATCGGAATACTGGAGCCCTCTGCCGTTGCTCGCCACCTTTTCCCCAAGCTGCCAATCGCCCAAATAATTCTCGCCTGAGGGTATGGGAACGTCGCTTAGTGCCGCTGCTCGCAGCTCCGCAGCACGCGCTTCATCAACAGATGCCGTGCGCGGTTGACTACAAAACTCCTGAAGTTCGTCCTGCTTGAGCCGCTCTACGGTAACGAAGTTTTTATCGGTCATCGAATCCAGCAGCGCGTCGTAAGGCTCATCAGCGCACAAAGAGCTGGAAAAGATGATGAACGCCAGAAGTTGCATGATTGTTTTCATCATCATTTACCGCTTCAGCCCCGGCGCTGTCATGGAGGCCCCCGCGCCATTAACTGCGAGATAGGTTTGCAGGGCAACTGAGGCCTGAGATCCCATCATCAATTCAGGCATTCGCTGCTGCCGCATACAGTCTCGCATACGCCAGCCCATCGTGCGGACAATACCTTGGGATATTCGATAGGCCGGCCAACTGCTATAGGCCTCCGCCGCTCCCTGATGCGTGGTCAAATTTGGCAAAGCCTGTAAACGGATACGACGCCCGGTCTGTTCATGACAGGTGGCACAAGAAAAGTCATGAGGCCCCGCCCGATAATAAAAAAGATTCTCCCCCAAGGCATAAGTCGCTCGCTCCTTCGCATGCGCCTGGCCCGGGGCGATGGCCAAACCACTGGACTGATCGGCAATCCATGCAACCAGCGCTTCTAGCTCAGTTCCCAAGTCGCCTCGCAGTGAGTAAGGTTTTTCATGCACCTCGTCGGGAGTGAGACCCTGCAGTTGGGTCATACAATATTCAAGGCGTGCCTCAACGTCCTGAACACGATCGACGTCTGCAAAATACCGTGGCAATTGCGCATAGGCGCCCTCCACGACTCCCGGCCCGAGGCCAAGATCACATTGTTCTAGTGAAACAGACTTGGGACCTGCGGGGGTGTACCAAATTTCCTCGCCATCAAAAATAACAAAGATCGCTGGATTATCATCACCCAGCAAATCACGGTACTGGTCAAAAACACCCTCAGTGTCAGACAGCAGTGTTGCGGACCACAAGCCTATGAAGACAGCGAAAATACCGCTAATAAACCCGTTATTCATAATGACTCGCTCACCCAATCAACGAATAGTGGTCTCACCGGAGCCGCTATCACCGTGGTTATCACGCCAGACGACTTTAACGACGTCACCCTGAGCGCCACCCCTAAAACGCACCCCAAGAAAAGGATTCGCTGATACAGCAGCACCCCAATAAGCCTGCACCACAACGGCATCATTATGAAGCACCTGAACATCTTCAATAAAGTTTGCCGGAATCGCCGCACCACTTTGATCCTTGCGCATTCCGGTTTCCATGGGGTGACGCATCAAAGCCTTAACCTCACAGTAATCATCTTTCAGTTGTGCCCGAATTCTCATTCGACTGGCCATTGTTTTTCTCCTTAGCCGCCGCAGCCGCCCAAAGTGACCTTGGTTTCTCTTTGCATCATGTAAAGCTCGCCATTTGCCTCGGCAACGGCATAGAGATTACCGGTTTGTGCCACTTTGACTCGAGTTTCTGCGTAAGGCGGGGTATTGGGGGGAACTTGAAAGACTGCCGCCAGGGGATTGGGGTTTTTTTCTACAATCACATAGAGCTTACTCACATCCGGCAACACCGATGGATCAATCTCAATTCTGATGGGCACCACTGCGCCATTTTCAGCAATATCAGGGGTAGAAAAAATAATGCCATCACTCGCTTGTGGCACACCGCCAAGCGCATCAAACGTAGCCTCAAGGGTCGTTGTTTGAAAAGCCGTCTCCGGCCGCAGTGCTGTCGCCCAAATTTTTTGCGGTAAGGCAGCGACAACTAGCAGCGCGCTACTCACCCTGATTAAGCCCCGGCGTGTTAACCCCAGAGGATCCAAATTACCCATAGATCTCAACTCCTTTATCTAATTCATTGCCCAGAGGCCAGCCAAAGTGCCAGTGCCGCCACGACAGTATCATCCAATTGGGTCATCCCAGGCATAGGCACTGAGCCCCACACGCCCTGCCCCCCCTGCTTAATTTTTTTGGCCAAATAGGTCGACGCGTCCGCCCCCGCATAACGAGCTCGAATGGCTGTAAACCCCGGCCCCACCAACGCTTTATTCATCTGATGGCAAGCCACGCAGCCACTAACGGCTAAAAGATCAGCAGGTATCTGATTTAAACTGTCACTCTGCGCTGGCTGGGACACCGACAGCTGCGGCGTGGGTGCGGTCTGCACACCGGGTAAGGGGCCATAATCGCGCATCTGATCTCGAAGATTGCCATGAGCATTCATCGCATAATCCGGGAGAAATGACGTAATGGTCGTATCGACTGAACAGTTGATGGTGCAGGCCGATCCGACCACATCGGGAACGCCCTTAACCGACCAAAGGCCGTGATCCTTGGTCATACCGTTGCGATTTGGCATCAAGGCCTGAACGTCTTCCATATTTTCATCAGACAGCACAAAGTCGTCGTCCACTATGTAGGCAAGGTTAAGCAGGTAGGCAACCAGTGAGTACACCTCATCAACAGCCAGTGACTTAGGGGCATTCCACGGCATGGCTCGGTTGATGTAATCCCAAATCGTCGACAAGGTCGCCACCTTCATAAAGGTCGTCCGAACAGCGGAAGGGTCTGTTAGCGCTGCCACACGCCCTGTTCGAATATCCGCTTCGGTAATGTTGCCCAAGACAATAGGCGAGAAAACTTCATTAGAATCGCCGAAATCGCCGTGGCAATTTGCGCATTGATCTAGCCACAATACCTCACCCTGCGCCACGGAGCCTGAACCCGAGGGCAAGCCTAAAAAATCAGGGCGTACGTCGATATCCCAGGCGCTGATCTCCGCCGCTGTTGCGGTTCTTCCTAGCTCATTGAGGGCCGATAAATAGTCTTTCGCATAGGCGTTACAACCCAAAAAAGTTAGGCAGACAAGCCATAATCTAGCCCAGCTGAACATTATCCACCTCACCTGAAGGACTTACCCGCCACGTCTGAATCGCATTATTGTGATAAATCGAGCGAGTGCCTCGCTCAGCCACCAACGCGGCACGCTGTGGCTGTATATAACCGGTATCGTCGTGAACTCGACTTTGTAGTAACGCCGCTTCGCCCCGCCAAACCCAGTCAAAATTAAATCGCGTCAGCATTTTTGAGGAACCCTGACCCTCTAGCCTTGCCTCTTGCCAATTGCGTCCACCATCGACAGAAACCTCCACCTTGCGCACAGAGCCCCGACCCGACCATGCCAAACCCGTGATGCAGTAATAACCCTGGTTTAGCAACTTCTGGCCGGCAGAGGGTGCAGTGATAACCGACTTGGCCTCTTGAATGGCGGTGTACTGCCGCAGTTGCCCACTGGGCATAAGATCGACGTAATGACTGGCCTCATCCTTGGTAGCATAGGCCTTGTTTCCCACCTCTAAACGGCGCAACCACTTCACCCAAGAAACACCCTGCACACCCGGCACCACTAGCCGCAGTGGATATCCCTGCTCAGGTCGCAGCATTTCGCCATTTTGCCCGTAGGCCACGATCGCGTCTTCGAGTGCTCCTGCAAGATTGATTGTTCGTGTCATCCCAGAACCATCGGCACCCTCTGCCAACAAGTAGCTGGCGTTGCGATCATAGCCTGCACGCTCCAGTAACAAAGACAGAGGCACACCCGTCCATTCAGAGCCTGACAACATACCGTGGGTGTATTGCACGGTGGGCACAGCTGAGTTACCCCACTCTAAGGCCGTATTCGCGCCACATTCTAAAAAATACATGCGTGACACGCTGGGCATGCGTAAGAGATCTGCCACGGTAAACACCAAGGGTTCTTTGACCAAGCCATTGATCATTAAACGGTGGCGTCGAGGATCAATATCAACCCAACCCTGATGGTGCCGCTCAAAATGAAGACCGCTTGGGGTGATGCATCCAAAAAGGTTCTGCAGCGGGGTAAAAGCCACGCTCGCTTGATCAGTTTGCGTTAGGCCAGGACTTTGTCGGCGAATGATGTTGGCTTCGAAGGGAGATGGCTGGCCATAGGGGTTTGTCGCCACTGACTTGCCAAGACTGCGGCTCCATTCGGGAACCTCTACGATATTCGGATCATCGGCAAACGTCAGCCCCGAGGCGCCCGCCAACGCCGCAGCGAAGGCGCCTCTCAACAGGTCACGCCGCCCATTATCAACGCCGCTGTGTGATATCTCAGAAATCAGTTTTTCAGAAAGAAAGGACTCGGGTGCTGGCCTTAACTGCCCCTCCTGCTCACTGGCGCCTACTGGCATGTGCGACACCCCATGAATGCACTCACATTATGGCTACGGTATTGCTGACCTCAGTAGCCCCATCGTTTCTCGGTTATTCTAATATACTATAAATATATAACCAAAATTAAATCCGAATGGGCTCGCAGTGTGTCAGCGCTCCTTGTCAACGGCAGAAACCCCTCAATATAAGACCGCTGAGCTCAAGCGCGTACAATACGAATAGATGATGGCGATATCACACTTTAAACTTTATAGAGGCCAAGGGCATGGGCGAAGTCGCGCTATGAAGCACCGCAATGCCGCGTTGGCGTTGCTGTTAGGGGTATTAGCGCCCCAGGCGGTTAACGCCAGCGAGCTGCTGTACATTTATGCGCCAGACTGTGCCGCGTGTCAGCAGTTCGATGCCGAACTTCTACCATCTTACAAAAAATCCGATGAGGCTCTAAGGCTTCCTATTATCAAGGTTAGTCTGGCCGACTGGCAGGCAGGCACCCATTCAAAAAGCGCCTGTCAGACTCAGCCAGTCAACGTGACGCCGACATTTATTGCCCTACTTAACTGCAAAGAACGGGATCGTATTACCGGCTACTCCCAAGAGGAGCTATTCTGGATGGCGGTGCATCGTATCGAAGCGACCATGGCCGCTCAGTAACATCATTAACGTCAGTCAGCTCGCATAAACCGTGAGCCCGGCGCTGGAGGTGGGTTGGGGCCACCCGCAAAGCACTGCGCGTTGTAAAGCCAGCGTTTGGCGTCCTTGCCCTCGTAAGAAAGTTGAGTATCCTCAACATGTCGGGTTTGAGTAACAACCTGAGCAAACTCTTCCGCAGCACCTTTAATCGCCGACGCCGAATTTTCCTCACCAAAAGTCCAGAGTCTACCCGAGGGCGCAACCAACTCCACATAGGGCATCTGTTCTGGAGCCGCCTCACCCCGCACCTTAAACGTCCAACCGAAGGTGTTAATCCCTAAAATAATAATATTGTGCAGCCGATCTGTATTGGCGCGAACGCTTCCAAGCTCGTCATAGATGGCTTGGCCATGAGCCCAAGTTTCCATCTGTCGCGCTGTAATACAAGAGCGCGCGCTCATACTGGGCCCTACCCATGGGCAACGCTGAGCTGGATCAGCCTGACTATAGGCCTGCGCGAGCTGCTGATAGGTTGAACGCCAGTCTGATACGAGCTGGCTGCCGTCGGCCAACACCACTTGAGCCTCGACCTCTGTCAAGCTGTCGCCGCGCTTCAACCCTTCCATGACCGGGACCAAAGTCTCTTGCAACTGAGTCGTATCCTGGAGGGCCCACAACGCCATTTGGTTCCAAAAATGCAGATGCCGCAGAATGGTTTCAATGCTCCAGGCTTTGAAACCGGTAGATTTTGAAAAATCTAAGCTAGCTACATCACCTAACAGTGCATTGAGATCTAGCGACTCTTCGAGAAAAGCTTGGGCCTGTTCCATATTTATTTCCTATTAATATCCCATCACCCGATCTAGAGGATGCTGTTTACAGACTGATGCATTGAACACATGGACATGAGCAGCCTAACGATTAAAACAGTTAAGTGGCCAATGCAGACGCTATTCGGCTAGCTCTAAAACTACCATGACATCGCCGGCTGCAACCTGGCGCCCGGCAACACCAGGGGTTTCAAGAACAACGCCATCGGCTGGCGCTATGATCTCGTGCTGCATCTTCATCGCCTCCAGAACCGCGAGACGCTGACCTTTGACCACCGTTTCATTCTCTGTCACTTCAACAGCAAGCAGCAAACCGTGCATCGGCGCTACCACTGTCCCACCGGCAGCAGCATCGACACCCTCTGGGGACACTCGAGCATAATCTGTAAGGATCATCGAGTACGTGGCGTTAGCGAGATGTAAGGTCGCCGGTGATTCGTGAACAAAATTAAAGCTTTCACGCCACCCATTTATCTGCAGTTCACAGCGAGTGTCAGACATGCCCATAAACTCCACAAAAAACTCCTCGCTTTCAAACAGCACCTGATACTGTCCTGCCGCTAAAATTTCCAGTCTGACACTGACCTCCAGCTCATCAATTCGATAATCGCGGACAGAGACAGCGCGGCCTCGGGAAGACCAATCAAGAAGCTCATGGGAGACCAGCGGTGCGCGCTCATGGGCCTCGCCCATTGCCAACAAATGCTGTATCACCGCACCGCCAGCGACAAAAGACCCCTGCACCTTCGGGGCACTAAATTGATCTCCATAATATTCTGCAATAAACGCGGTGGTCGCCAAGCCCTCCTTAAAGGATTGCTGCTCCAAAGCATTGATCAGAAAGTTCCGATTATTACCCAGCCCCAGTAATGCGCCGTCTTGTAACGCGGTCAATAAGCGGCGACGCGCGTCCTCACGAGTTTCTCCGTAGCCAATGATCTTCGCCACCATTGCATCGTAATAAGGGCTCACCTCATCTCCGCTGGCAACGCCGCTGTCTACCCGAATTCCCTCAGCCTCAGGGAAATCGAACAAACTCACAGGCCCGGTACTGGGAAGAAACCCCTTTTCGGGCTCCTCGGCATACAGCCGGACTTCGATAGCATGGCCCAAGAGCTCGATGTCATCTTGCTCTGCCGGCAGCGGTTCTCCCCTGGCCACCCGGATCTGCCATTCGACCAAATCGTAGCCCGTAACCAACTCAGTGACAGGGTGCTCTACCTGCAGGCGCGTATTCATTTCTAAAAAGTAGAACTGCCCCTCTTCATCGACCAAAAACTCGACGGTGCCCGCACCGACATAGTCGACGGCCCGCGCCACGTTGACCGCCGCCTCGCCCATTGCCCTTCGCAGCTCAGGCGTCATAACCGGACAAGGAGACTCTTCAATCACTTTCTGATGTCGCCGTTGAATCGAGCAATCCCGTTCCCCTAGATGCACCACATGACCAAGCTGATCCGCAAATACCTGCACCTCTACGTGGCGCGGACGAAGTACAGCGCGTTCAATAATGAGTTCGCTTGAGCCAAAGGCGTTTTGAGCTTCGGATTGGGCCAAGCCAATGGCATCTTCTAACTGGGATAATTCAGTGACGAGGCGCATTCCACGACCACCACCACCCGCTGCCGCCTTGATCATTACGGGAAGGCCAATTTGCTCAGCGGCGCTCAGCAGCGTCTCGAGATCCTGAGCTTCATCTTGGTAACCGGGAATGCAGGGCACGTCGGCTTCAAGCATGGCGCGTTTAGCCCGAGCTTTATCACCCATAACCTCAATCGCTTGATTGGGTGGGCCGATAAAGACAATATTTTTCTGCTCACAGGCGGCAGCAAAATTCGAATTTTCTGACAAAAAGCCATAACCCGGATGGATGGCATCTACGCCAGCCTCGATTGCGGCGGCCAATACTTTTTCTTGGTTGAGATAGGACTCACTAACGATGGGGCCACCCAGTCGTATCGCTTGATCAGCCTCGCGCACATGCAAAGCATCTTCATCAGCATCGGAGTAAACCGCCACCGTGCGAATACCCAATGCCCGCGCAGTTCGCAT
Source organism: Luminiphilus sp. (assembly GCA_029253085.1). Taxonomy (GTDB): domain Bacteria; phylum Pseudomonadota; class Gammaproteobacteria; order Pseudomonadales; family Halieaceae; genus Luminiphilus. The sequence continues at coordinate 15,467 of JAQXAF010000004.1, forward strand.
AACCCGAACCGCAATCTCACCGCGATTTGCGACTAATAAGGTGGAGATCGTTTTCATACATCAATCTCCACGTGCCAACGGGGTTTACGCTTCTCTATAAAAGACGACACGCCTTCTTTTCCCTCATCGCTCTGTAAGCATCGGCTAAAGTTTTCAGCGGCATAGATTACTTTTTCGTCATCGGGGGTTTGCGGCATACCGACAATTAACTCTTTACAGGCCGCCACCGCGCCGGGGGCACAACCGAGGACATCAGAACGAATGGCGCGTTCAGCATCTTCCAGCGCGCTAACCGAATCTACCGCAAGATCCAGCACACCCAAAGTTGCGGCCTCAGCGCCTTTAAATCTCGCCGCAGTGAGCATGAGCCGGCGACCCACCGCATAACCGCATTTTTGTAACACGTAGCGCGCAATTTGTGCCGGTGTTATTCCGATTCGAGTTTCTGAAAAGGCAAACTTAGCATCGTTCATACCCACGCTTACGTCACAGCAACAAGCAAGACCTAGGCCTCCCGCCATGGCCGCTCCCTCAATCATGGCCACAGTCACCTGAGGTAGTGCGTTTAGATCAGCCAGAATGTCTCCTATGCGCGTACTGGTTCTCATCGCTTGCTCACGCGCACCACTGGCGATCGCGTTAAAACTCTTCAGATCACCTCCAGCGCAGAAAAAACCGCCCCGCCCCCTAAAAGTAACTCCCCTGACACTGCGGTCCTCACGTACCGAGGCGAGAATGATCTCCAAATCATCAACAACATCATCCGTGAGAGGATTGCGTCGTTCAGGCTGATTAAACCAGACGGTCAACCACCCATTTTCCAGACTTAGATCTACTGATTTTGTTTCAGGTAATGCTGTCATGATTACATCCTTGCCACGCCGAAGCTGTTTGATTGCAGACTACGGTGGCGCCCTTCAATGATAGTTTCTAAACAAAATGCCAACACTTTACGAGTATCTCTAGGATCAATGATTCCGTGATCAAGTACGCGGCCCGAAGTGTAAAAGGCATCCTCTTGGGCATCGAAATGCTGCTTGATCGTTTGCGCCTGTGCCTCGAGCTGCGACTCAGGTATCGGTTTACCTTTGCGTGCAGCGCCCGCTTTAGCCACTTCCGTCATCGTTGTAGCCGCGCTCTGGCCCGCCATAACACCCGTGCGGGCATTTGGCCATGCAAACAAAAAGTCCGGCTCGTAAGCCCACCCACACATGCCGTAATTTCCTGCGCCATAGCTGGCGCCTACGTAGAGCGACAATTTAGGCACGCGAGCATTGGCAACCGCCTGAATCATCTTCGAACCATGCTTAATCATTCCCGCATGCTCGTACTGTGTTCCCACCATATACCCCGAGGTATTATTCAAGAAAATAATCGGGAGATCAGACTGATCACACAGCTGTATGAATTGCGCAGCTTTGGTCGCACCATTGGTATCGATAGGCCCGTTATTGCCAATAAAACCACAGGCGACTCCGGTAATCGTCGCGTGACCACAGACAGTGGACACGCCATAGCGCGATTTAAACTCTTCGATGGCAGAGTCATCGACCACACGGGCTAATATTTCTCTCACATCGTAGGGCGTACGAGGGTCAGTAGGGATTGCACCGGCGAGCTCTTCAGCGGAATATCGGGGCTCGCTGTAGGGCCTTCTAGAAAAGCCGGTTAATCGTTTATTCCAATCAATGCACTCCATGACTTCGCGAGCTTTTAGAAGACCATGTGCATCGTTTTCGACGAGGTACTCCACAACGCCAGTAACACTAGCATGCATCTCGGTGCCCCCCAGCTCACGATCATCTGCGTCTTCCCCTGTCGCGGCCTTCACCAAGGCCGCGCCACCCAGTGCCGCCATACCGTTTTCTTTAACCCCGATAACATAATCCGACATACCCGGCATATAAGCACCCCCAGCCGTTGATCCACCATGCAGCACGACCATCGTTGGCAGTCCCTTGGCAGAAAGGCGTGCTAAATCACGAAACACACTGCCAAACTCAGACCAGAGTTCTACTTTATACTTGAGCAGGTTAGCACCGGCACTTTCAACGAGATGCACCAAGGGTAAGTTTTGGCGCAGGCAAATTTTCAGCAGTGATGTCGTCACATTGAGCGTGCAATCGGTGGCCGCTCCCGCCGCAATACCAGAGTCATCGACCCAAACCATGCAGCGAATACCACTGACAAAACCCATACCAATAATGACAGAAGCACCCGGAACGCTGAGCTCACGATCAGATTCCTCAACGCAAAAATTCGCCATAGAGTGCAGCTGCAAAAACGGCATGCCCGGATCTATCAAAGCGTCTAAACGCTCTCTTGGTGTTAATTGATTGCGGGCGCGAAAGGTTTTGAGTCGACGATTAGAGGTCTCCTCGGTACGTTGCTCATAGCGACGGAGTTGATCAACAAAACCGAGCATACGGTTGCGGTTTTCACTGAACGCCTCTGAGTCGGTATGCACCGTCGAAACAATAGTAGCCATGTTAGCTGTCCAAAAGATTTTGGGGGATAGAAATGGGAGCATCGAGCAGTATTTGCGCGAAGCTTTTGGCTTGGGGATCATTGCGCAAACTCGCCACACCCCCGCCACCGAGTGCATTGTGCAGAACAAAATTAAGCCCTGGGAGGCCGGGCAAGTAGAATCGATTAATTGCCGGGCTGGTCATGAGGTGTGCAAAACGTGCAGCAACGTAGTCAGAGGTCAATGCGTCGGCGATCCAAGGCAGGTACGCTTTGTCACGTGCCATGATGCCAATATTTGCCTTATCTCCCTTGTCACCCGACCGTCCCCATGCAAGGCGCTCTAGGGGCACTGTTATCAGGTCGCTTGATACTGTCGAGTCTTGAACAGAGGGGGTTGGAATTTCAATGGACTCAGCCAAAGCAGCCAACGCAGGTGCCTCAGGTGTCTGGGCCAGCTGGTTGATACCCCGACTGTCGATCAGCGTTAACGGCACTGATGATTTGGGTACTCTGATAGAAAACAAGCGGATAACGGGTGACGGTTTTGCACGGGTGCCGGCAAAAAAAGCCAGCCCGGGGGGAGCGCCCAACCCCGCTCCGGCAACCTCTCGCAGTAGCAGCGCGACCGCTCGCTTATCTTGGTGTCTACAGCCGATTTTTACTGCCACCTCACGACTTCGAATATACCGAGCTGATTCACCCCAATGGCTCTCATCACCGACAATCTCAATCGTGACATCATCGAATCCAGAAACTCCTATAGCCGCTAGCTTGTGCTCGGCACGCTGACGAACCTCATCTGCAAAAAGCCGTCCTTTTTCAGCGGCTTTCCGACCCAGATACCAGAGAATGGTACCCGCCCGCCAGCCATCGGCCCAAGTCATACTGACCTTATAATCCGTTGGCACACCTCGACCTTTCGCGCCTTTGACGTGAACCTGGTTTTCTCCAATTTGCTGCAATTCCACACTGGAAAAATCGCAGATCACATCAGGAAGGACATAATGTGCGGGATCGTCAATTTCATAAAGTAATTGCTCGCCAACCGTGCCTCGGTTCACTATCCCACCCGTCTCTTCGGGCTTTGTAATCACCGCCTCGCCATTGATTGATACTTGAGCAATCGGATAACCCACCTCAAAAAGAGACTCGGCAACGGCCTCCCAATCTGTAAAGTTGCCACCGGTCACCTGGGGGCCGCACTCAATCAAATGTCCAACCAGCGACCCCGCCGCCAATCGATCGAGCTCGTCGGGAGTCCAACCAAAAGCATGGATACAAGCACCTAGCGTTACCGCGCTGTCAACGCAGCGTCCGGTAATAACAATATCTGCACCATGTATGAGCGCCTCGGCGACAGGAAAGGCCCCAATATAGGCGTTTACGCTGGCTATTTTATCAGCGGCAGGCATAGGTTCTGCAGAAAACATCTCCCTAGCCCCCCCCACCGAAAGTTCTTCCACCCGAGGCAGCAGATCATCTCCGACTATCACCGCAACTTTTAGATCAAGCCCCGCCTCAGAGACGCATTCACGTATCGCTTTGGCACAGGCCTCAGGATTAACACCACCAGCGTTACTGATGAGCTTCACTCCTGAGTCTGCAATCGCGTGTAGATTTGGCTGCACCATAGCGGTGACAAAATCGGTCGCGTAACCCAGAGAGTCATTGCTTGAGCGTGCCCTGGCCAAGATCGACATGGTGATTTCTGCCAAATAATCGAAGACGATGTAGTCTAAGTCGCCCTCAGACAGAAACTGGGCCATTGCGAGATCAGTCTCGCCCCAAAATCCGGTAGCTCCACCAATCTTTATCGATTGCGTCACGCTCATGCAGTTTCCTTTCTATAATCTCGCAGCGCTCGATTCCCATGCAGACATCGGTTAAGGGGCACCGCCATTGCTAAGCGCGAAAGGCCCCAAAGTATCAAACCGTTAGCAACCGACTGCCCCTGGCGATGCACCAAATAAGCACTTATTTTCTATGGATTCACACAATATGATCTTAACTCAGTTATTATGAGTCATCCTCATATGCTCACTATAGGAGCGTAAGGCAATGAGTGCAAGTTCATCTCAGACCAAAAACACCCAGCGAGAACGCCTGGAAGCGAAAGAACAGAGTATTTTAAAGGCCGCTACCGACGTCTTTACTGCGTTGGGGGTGGACGGCACCACGATGGCCGAAATCGCTCGCAGGGCACATATCGCCGAAGGAACGTTGTATCTGTACCACAAAAACAAACAGGATTTGCTCGCGGTTGTCGTCGGAAATTTTTGGGCAGAATTGACGAAAGGCGCGCTCACCGCTGTAGATAGCAGCCTCCCGGTCATAGGACAGTTAAAACAGTTAGCAACCTACCACCTCACGGCACTTATCCAGCAGTTTGACATGGTGGGCCTGACCTACCGAGCAAGACTTAGACACGGCGAACCCGAGTATCAACTGCCAAAAATTCGCGAGTATGTGCGCGTTTTCGATCAAATTATTGAGCGCGGCATCAATCGCAAAGAGTTATCTGAGGCATTGCCACTGTGGCAATGCAGAGATGTTTTCTATGGCTCTTTGGAGTATTCAGCCCGGACATTGCGGCTGCGAGAAATACAATTTGATCTCACAGTTGTCGAGCAACTCTTGGTGATGTTCCAGCCCTACAAGATCAATGAAGCTTCTGCAGCGAAAGCAGGCCCATCAGAAACATCAACTAACACCAGACTAGCGCGGATAGAGGTACAACTGGCCTCGCTGCTTCAGGAAAAAGCGCAGCGATAAGTCAACGCTTGAAGATGAATGGTATCTAGTTCACGGATACTGTTTTTGAAGCACATCAACGAACGCCGCTAAACTTTCCTTGGGTAACTGATTAATACCCGCTGCTGCCGCCCGCCCCCCACCCGTGGGGAACTGCCTGCAAACTGTATCGGCACCGATACGATTGTCCAGCGGAGCTCTAACACTGACAAGAAAACCTTCAGGAATTTCCGTCAATACGGCGTGTGCACGGTGCGGTGTATCAAGGGCTAGTTTGTTACCTAGTACGCCGCTCACTCGGCGCGCCCAGGGTTCATCAGGAAGCCTAATCACGGCCAGTGAAGCCTCATTGATCAGCCGATCCGCAGTTTCACCAAAGCTCATATCCTGGCGATAACCCGTTTGTAAAACTTGCATTAATTCAGGGTCTTCGGCCAAGCAAATATCGGGGCTAGCATGCGGTAACAAACGCTGATAGAGGCTTTTAGGGTTAAAATGGAGATCACTCACGTGAGCGCCATAGGCGTTATAGTTAATGAGAATTCCGAGCTCCCGCCAAAGTTTTAAATCAGGGCGTGCAGGCAACGTTTGGGCGACACGCTCTGCAGTTTGGTCCAGATTATCTCCATAACAACCGACGACAGCCCAACTGGCACCCGCACCCGATAAATGGCCATTAACCAATGCAGATGTACAGATTTCTGGTGCTGTGTTGATTAGGAGCTGCAGCCCTGCTGCACTCGGAACTTCTCCGGGGTTATGATGGTCCACATAAAAAATTTTGGCCCCTGATTCCAGCAAATGATCCAGGGCCAGTCGATTCTTCTCGACCGCCACATCCAGCACGGTCACAACGTCCCCGGAAGATGCTGACACCCTACTGAGGAGCCCAATGTCGCGCTTCACGCCGGTAATTAATGTTGCAACGCGGGGGGTATGCTGACGCAGTTGTAGTAAGGCACAGATGCCATCGGCATCTCCGTTAAACACGTCAAAAAAAGCCATACAAACACCGACTCTGAGACTTAACTCTTAGGAACTGAATGCACCGTATTTACAGGCAAAACGGAGACATTTTCGGCTTGGACAACCTGACGCGCACGCTTACCCACGCGGCCCTGCTTCAGCCAAACAAAATCATGGCGAACTTCATGAGCGTCAAAGCCGCTCACATAATTGCGAAGAATTTTGGTGATGGCATCGCAATCAAGTTCGGCGCAGGCCTCGATCAAAGCGGCTGTCGCCACTTCAAGCACCTCAAAATCTAAACTGTCTTCCTCGGCCCGCATGATCATGGGGTGGCCCGTGCCGGCCACCGAGGTGCCCAACAGTAATTCTTCATGAAGCTTTTCACCCGGACGTAATCCAATAAATTCGATATCGATGTGGTCGGCGGCCATGGCATCGCCCTCAAGTTCGTAACCACTTAAACGGATCATACGCCTGGCGAGATCAACAATGCGCACAGGCTCACCCATATCTAGGACAAAAACGTCACCGCCCGTGCCCATTGCTCCCGTTTGTAAAACAAGCTGGGCTGCTTCAGTAATGCTCATAAAGTACCTAGAGACGTCAGGGTGGGTCACTGTGACAGGCCCTCCGCATTCGATCTGCTCTCTAAATAACGGTACGACAGACCCTGACGAACCCAGCACATTGCCAAACCGTACAATGCAGAATCGTGTGGGGGTTTCGCGTTGCGCCAAACCCTGCACAATGAGTTCGGCGAAGCGCTTTGAGGCGCCCATAATATTTGCCGGGCGAACCGCCTTATCTGTTGAGACCAGAACAAAGGTTTCAACACCGGCACGTTCAGCAGCCCGGGCTGCCGACCAGGTGCCCTCAACGTTATTAGCCACGCCCTCCGCCACGTTGTATTCCACCAGAGGCACATGTTTATAGGCTGCGGCATGGTAGACCGTTTGAACATTGAAGGTCTTGTAAAGCGCCGCCAATCTGCGCTCATCACGAACCGAGCCCAGCAACGTCACAACCGGGAAGCGGTAATGCGCTTCATGGCAAAGCGCCTTAAGCTCCTGCTCAATGTTATAGAGCGCAAACTCTGAAATATCGAGCAAAATTAACTCTCGGGGAGCCGAGGCCATGATCTGCCGACATAGTTCCGACCCTATTGATCCCCCAGCACCTGTGACCATAACAACTTTGTTGTGAATGCAGCTATCGATCAGTTCAGGGTGTGGCGGCACTGGATCCCGGCCCAGCAGATCATCAAGATCGACATCCTGAATTTGGTTGACACTCGCTCTACCGCCTACCAGCTCCGAAATCTTGGGTACCGTACGGACATGAACAGGGATTCCCACTAAAGAGTTAATAATTTCACGTCGCCGCTCGGCAGAAGCAGAAGGTACAGCCAATAATACTTGGGCAATTTTTTGCTCTTTAACTAGCTTCTCTAATACTTTAGAAGGAAAAACGGGTCGACCATTGATGACCGTATTGCATAATGATGTGTCATCGTCTACGAACGCATAAACCTCATAGTTTGCCCCGTGATTTAAGGCATGCAGTAACTGACGACCGGATTCACCCGCGCCATAGATCAGCACTTTTCTAGAGCCTCGCTCGGAAGATGCCTGGTAGTAAGCCCGAGTTAACAAGCGAACGCCGCCAGTCCCAAAAAACAGCAGCAACCAAAATATACCGGGCGCGGAAGGCGCAACATTCAGTTGCCAGAAGAAAGTCACAAATGCGAAACCTAGTGCCACAATCGTCACAGCGCCCACCAAGTCCCAAACCGCATGGGGACCCATGTGCCGGATAAGGGATCGATACAGGCGACGGCCAACGAAAACAGTAGCCGCCAATAAAACCATGCCCAAAAGCACCATAAGCTCTAGGGTGCTTGCTGGAAACAGTGGACGGTCGTGCCCTAGGCTTGAAGATCCCATTAGCGCAAGGCAGACCAGACACAGGTCAGCGAACAACAGCGCCGTAAAACGCACATTCCGTGATGACATTAATACGCCGCCAGGGCGGTTTAGCACGGCGGTGCCACCTATATTGGAACGGGGTCGACTCAAACGCTTCGCAAGATGCTTTACCATTTCGACTGTTGATTCCTAAATGCAGCTTGCCGACTCAGAAAAACGAGCCGTACCGCAGGGACATGTAGTTTACGAGTAGCGTCGGCCGTATGCCACCAGTACTAAGGAAGGAATCGTCGCGAAAATTACCGCAAAAACTGGGGAATAAGAACCAAACGTACCCCATATTGCCACCGGAATCTGCCATAAAACCTGCAGTGCGAGGAGACCACCATTGATAGCAAGCGCCGATCCAGAAGCTCTTTTGAGACGCTGATAGGTGTGCTCACTATGGGCCTGGGCGAGGGATTTGCCCTGCATGAGTCGTATAAATAGTGTTGCGGTGGCATCCACAATAAAAGGCATCATAAGAACCAACCAAACGGCACCCAGTCGGCTGTCTTGACCTGCGGCATACAAACCGACAGAACCTAAATAAAAACCTAGGAATACCGCGCCGCTATCCCCCATAAAAAAACGCGCGGGGGGCCAATTTCGCCATAAAAAAGGTACCAAAGCCCCTGCGAGCACCAAAGTAAAGTGACTGACTCCTGACGCCCCCGGTATGAATAGGCTGATAACGCCTAAACCGAAACAAACGCAAAGGGCCTGGGTAACAACGAAGCCATCAAGACCATCCATGAAATTAACCAGGTTTATGGTCCACCCCAGTGCCAATATAACCAATCCAATAATGAGCAAAGGCGCGGCATCCAGCAGTACCACTGCAGCGACGGTTGAACTCGCCAGGTAAACAAACAGGCGTAACCAGACCGGGAGTATGTGCCGATCGTCAATTAGTCCTACCAAAGCAACCAACAACCCCCCGGCTTGTAGCACCATAAGTACGAAAGGACTCTCAATGGTGGCCGCATTAGGTACGAATAGGGCCAAAATTACCGCTAACGCAAAGCAAATACCCGCCCCAACGGGTGTTGGGCTTCGGTGCGCGCTTCGGGCATTGGGTCTATCAACAAAACCCCACCGTATTGCCACTCGTCGAAAACAGAGTAGTAACAACAGTGATGTAAAAAAAGCCAGAGCAACCGCCATCAGGCTGCATCCTCCACTTCAGATGAATGGAGCAAACGCTCTAATGACCAGACAGCACGATTGAACGGCTGAGCCGCCTCTCCACACCAATAAGTCCCACCTAAAGAAGCTGCTAAAGTCCGTGTTTTATGAAACGGCAACCCAGCCAAACACACTAAAATCATACGCCATACGAGCGTGGGTAAACTTAAGGTTGCTTTTATCCTCAAAGCCTTTCCAATTCGAGATGCCGTGTAACACTGACCATCAGTGACCGCTAGAGGGTGCTCTCTAGACCTATATTCCTCACCCTCACCCCTGAGCAAAGAAACAACAAGTGCTACAAGGTCAGGGCGCGCCACCAAACTGCGATGGCCCAGAGCCGGGAGCGACACGGGCAATAGGCGCTGCCATTTTTTCAATGCGGCAAGATTTGCGGTAAGTGTATGATCGTAGACCAAAGCGGGCCTTAATATAACGAGCTCACACGGGCTAGAGCCCAACAGTTTTGACAGCGCGATTTCAGCCCGCCATTTAGATTCCGCGTAAGGAGACCCCGGCTTCGGTATCGCAGCCGCGGTGGTTCCAGGATCCGGCATCGTGGCGGGCACCACGTTCAAAGAACTCAGAAAAATGAATTGCTTTACACCCGCAGTCAATGCCGCTGATGCGAGTGCACTACACGCTTCGACGTTAAGCAACTGATACGCAGAAAAGTCGCCTTTATTATGGGCGATTCCTGCACAATGAATCACGACGGTAATCTCTGTAAATAGCCCAGACAAACAACTGCACTGGCTCAGATCCAAAAAGCGATCACAGGCGTTTCTACCCGCAGTAAGCACCGGGATGCCCTGCTGCTTTAGGGCAGCATACACTGCGCTACCAATATAACCCGAGGCCCCCGTGAGCAAGATCACTCTGGCGCCTCGGCATATCGGTAGTCATCACTCGAGAACAATACGATCTCGGTTGCCTGCAATAATTGATTCACCGATACCTTTAACTTCAACGAGCTCATCAATTGATTCAAAAGGCCCGTAAGACTCCCGGTGCTCAACAATCCGGTAGGCCTTTGCCAAGCCAACCCCCGAGAGGCTTTCCGATAAGAGCTCGGGTGAGGCCGTATTGATGTTGACTGACTGCGACTGGCTGAACGCCGGTGGGCTTGAAACAGCCAAGGCGAAAGAGAGAACACCAATGCCCATAAGTTGGTAAAAAGGGAACAACGCATATAGATTGCTCCCGATTCTAGGGCTTGATTCACTGGCACCACTGGTAAAGAAAGACATGGCAATGTACTCCTGTTGTGTAAGTCGAAGAACCTTAGATGGCTCACAAACAGGTTATAAAATAGCGCCACGAACCGGGACATCAGAGACCTCCATCGCCCTCAAACGGGCGCAAGAGATAACAGGATACGCTTGACCACTGCCAAAGGGTCAGTTGCCGAGGTAATAGAACGTCCCATCACCAAGTAATCAGCGCCTGCAGAAACTGCTGCGGCAGGCTCAACAACACGCTTCTGATCACCCGCTGCATCGCCTTTAAGGCGAATACCGGGAGTCACCAACGCAAATTCAGGGTGGACAATTTTTCTAAGTTCAGCCGCTTCTTGAGCGGAACATACAACACCATCAAGCCCCGCATTTTCGGCAAGCTTTGCCAGGTCCAAAACACGCTCCAAAGCAGCGCCGTGAAATCCCACCTCAGCCAGGTCCAACTCTGCCATGCTCGTCAGCACAGTGACCGCCGTAAGAAGCGGCCTATTTTGTCGACCCGCGAGCGCGTCGCAAGCGGCTCTCATCATTGATGACCCGCCACTGGCATGTACGTTGACCATCCAGACTCCAAGGTCAGCCGCGGCGGTAACGGCATTTGCCACCGTATTCGGAATGTCGTGAAACTTGAGATCTAAAAACACATCGAAGCCACGATTAACAAGCTGCTCAACCGCTAGAGGACCGACCCGAGTAAATAACTGCTTGCCTACCTTTACCCGGCACATTGAAGGGTCTAGTTGGTCGGTAAGCTGCAACACATGATCCATATCGTCAAAGTCGAGCGCCACGATCAAAGCTCTATGATCAACCATTTAATGCCTCGCCTGTCGTCCCTAAATCCCGGATAGTGCCCCAATGCTTACAGCCCGGACAATACCAGTGCAGCTGCTGGTTACGAAATCCGCAGTGAGTGCAGCGATGCGAAAATCTTTGGTCAATGATCTTTTCAATGGTTTCCCGTTCTAAAGGCTCATCATCCCCCGCCTCGGACGAGTCGTGAAGACTCATAAGCAACGCCACACCGCGCAGCGAGGGCTTATCTTTTAGGCTTTTCCGTAAAAAGTTTTTTGCCGCCTCGTTACCAATCGTGACATGTAACTCGTGGGCAATGGCAAGCGCTAAGGGAGTTGTCGGCGATCGCTCAAAGCACCCCTCAAGATAAGAGCACAAATTTTTTCTGATTCCCAATGAATCCATCGCCTCTCTCATGAGCGGCGTAACCTCTGCCAAGTACTCTGGCCCTTGATCAAACACTGTCTTAAGAACCTTAATACTCTGCTCCGGCTGCCCCGCCGATAACTCTAGAGCTCCCAGGGACAGCGTGGCGCGGACACAGGCCTTATCATAGCGCAACGCTTTCGCTAGCAGCTCTCGGCCCTCCCCATAGTCTCCACGGACTCTGGCTAACGCTGCCTGTTCGCAACAGTAGTGCGCTAGCAATACGCTAACCGGTTGACCCACCTCGTCAGCGGCGTTATCGGCAGATTTTATCAGGCTTCGTTTAGGAAGTAGTTCTTCAGCAACCTCGCAGGCAGCTGACCAGTCCCTTTGGGCCTCATAAATCTCAAGCAGATGACGGCGCGCGACTCTCCGGTGGTTGCCTGACTCGGCCACAAGATCAATCAGTAATTTTTCAGCTCGATCAAGCAGGCCCGCGGAAATATAGTCTCTAGCAAGCTCGAGATGCGCCAAGTGCAATTGCGTTTGAGGTAAGCTGGGGCGGGCCAGTAAATTTTGGTGAACTCTTATGGCTCGCTCCACCTCACCACGACGACGCAGTACATTACCCAATGCAATATGTGTATCAAACGTCTCAGCGTTAACTTCCAATGCCTGAGTAAACGCATCGATCGCATTGTCTTGGCTACCATCAAGAAGAAAATTTAAACCGCGATAATATTCAGAAGGGGGTTGAGCTGAGCTGCCCCAGATTAAGGGTCGATTACCCCGCCGCCCCAGCCACCAACCGGCGGCGATAGCCACAGTAAGGGTCAGCAGCAAGAGGAGATCAATCACTCTCACTCAGCCCAAAACGACGCAGTCGCTCTACCTCAAGCTCGAGCTTGGTGTGCTGTCGTCGCAGACGTAGATAGCGAGCTCGCTGTCGTAGCGTCACAACCAAGCCACCTAACAACCCCATCATGCAGCCAGTTGCAAAAAACAGTAAAAACCAAAGTGCAACTGCACGCTCCGAAAACTGCACAATTAATAAGTCGAGAGGAACAGGACTGGTATTTTGAAGTGTAAACAACGCCCCCATCACAATCGCTGTACCAACGATAAGGAGACTCAGTAAAGCTCGCAGAAGCGCCACAATCAGAAGCCAGCTTTTAATGAACGGTTAACGCGTTCCCGCAGTTCCTTGCCCGGTTTGAAGTGAGGGACGTGCTTTCCTTCTAACTCAACGCTGTCGCCGGTTTTAGGGTTTCGCCCCTGACGAGGTTCCCGGTAATGCAAAGAGAAGCTACCAAAACCACGAATCTCAATACGCTCGCCACTCGACAGTGTTTCTGCCATGTGATCAATCATCAGCTTCACCGCCAGTTCCACATCTTTGGTACTAAGCTGCGACTGTTGAGATGCTATTAATTCAATAAGCTCGCTTCGGGTCATGGACTTTTTTTCGGCGCTGGGAATTGGCTATTTTCCAACGTCAGCCAAATCTTTTCAAGTTCCTAATTTACATGACTTTTTTAACTACAGAATACAAGGCGAGAAAATATCAGCGACCTTCTGGAAGCCCCCCCTCAATCAAGCTCCAACAGCCGATGAGGACGGGACGTCTATTCATAATATATAAAGCAAAAAGCATCTTTGCGAGGTAATAACTGCTACCGGCACCGCTTTAGATAAGCCAACACAAACCCGCTTTATTTCCGATAACTCCTGGCCGTTTGTACCCGCACAGACATTAAAAAGGCCGGCATAAAGCCGGCCTTAGGTGAACCACGATGTTGTGGTTACTGACTATCCATTTTCGCCTTGATCAGGTCGCCAATCGTACCGGGTGAGGCAGCTTCGTCTTGTTGCTTGAGAGTCTCAACCGCCTCTTTCTCATCAGCGATGTCCTTGGCTTTGATTGACAGCCCCAAGGTGCGGTTTTTACGGTCGACGTTGGTGATCTTGGCTTCCACCGAATCGCCCACGTTGATCACCGACCGCGCATCCTCAATGCGTTCAACACTGATATCTCCGACCTTCAGATACCCGGATACCTCGTCTGACAACTTGATCAGTACGCCTTTGGCATCGACTTCCAACGCTTTACCGGTGACGATAGTGCCTCGGTCGTTATCGCTTACGTAAAGGGTAAAGGCGTCTTCTTCCATCTGCTTGACACCCAGAGAAATCCGCTCGCGCTCGGGATCGATCGACAAAATAACGGTCTCTATCTCGTCTCCCTTCTTGTAATTGCGAACAGCTTCTTCACCTGTTTCATTCCAGCTGATGTCGCTCAAATGCACCAGACCATCAATAGCGCCATCTAGGCCGATAAAGATGCCAAAGTCAGTAATTGACTTAATGGTGCCTGAAATACGATCGCCCTTAGCATGGTCAGAGGCAAAGGCATCCCAAGGATTCTGGGTGCACTGCTTAATACCGAGAGAAATACGACGACGGTCTTCGTCAATATCAAGAACCATCACTTCGACTTCATCACCTAACTGCACAATCTTTGAAGGATGAACGTTTTTGTTGGTCCAATCCATTTCAGAGACGTGAACCAGCCCTTCGACACCCTCTTCGATTTCAGCAAAGCAACCGTAGTCAGTCAGATTAGTCACCTTCGCGTTAACCCGAGCACCCTCAGGGTAGCGGTTGGTGATCTCTACCCATGGATCTTCACCCAATTGCTTCAGGCCCAGGGATACGCGATTACGCTCGCGGTCAAACTTCAGGATTTTTACATCCATCTCTTGGCCAACTTCTACAATCTCACTGGGGTGCTTAATGCGCTTCCAAGCCATGTCTGTAATGTGCAGCAAGCCATCAACTCCGCCGAGATCCACGAAGGCGCCGTAATCGGTGAGGTTCTTGACCACACCTTTGACGGACATACCCTCCTGCAGATTTTCAAGCAGCTCTTCGCGCTCTTGGCTGTTTGCGGCTTCCATAACAGCACGACGAGAAACGACAACGTTGTTACGCTTCTGATCAAGCTTGATAACCTTAAATTCGAGTTCCTTGCCTTCAAGGTGCGTGGTCTCTCGAACCGGACGCACGTCAATCAGCGAACCAGGCAGGAAGGCTCTAATCGATTCGATATCAACAGTAAATCCACCTTTAACCTTGCCGTTTATGATGCCGGTTACGACTTCGTCTGCCACATGCGCTGCTTCTAAGCGCTTCCACGCCTCAGCACGCTTGGCCTTTTCACGAGAAAGCTTAGTCTCGCCAAAACCGTCTTCAACAGTCTCAAGGGCTACCTGTACCTCGTCGCCGATATTGAGTGTGCACTCACCGTTGGCATTGGTGAATTGGTCGAGGGGGATAACACCCTCTGACTTAAGGCCTGCGTGAACAGTAACCCACTCGTTATCAATATCTATGACAACACCGGTTACGATGGATCCGGGCTCCATATCGACGGTTTTTAAGCTTTCTTCAAATAATTCTGCGAACGATTCGCTCATGGGACGTTCCTGTTGTTGCGGCATAAAATGCCTAGCCAATCCCCAGATAGGATTGGGTCTGCTCAAATTAGCGGTTGCCGAGGTATCTGGCCTTCAGTTCGGCGACCGCGCTATTAACCCTTTGGCTGCTGCGAGTTCAAGTACGCGATCACAAACCGCGTCTACAGAAAGCGCAGAGCTATCTATATGTACCGCATCTTCGGCAGCTACCAGCGGCGACGCGGAGCGGTTGGTATCACGCTCGTCACGCTCGTTGATGGAATCCAAAAGGCGCGGCAGGCTAACA
>JAQXAF010000028.1 GCA_029253085.1 Luminiphilus sp.
AAGAAAGCAGAGCCCAATGTGGATCGCCCCTATCTTGCCTGGGCGCACCCCTACAGCACGTATTTATGTTTGCTGGGCTGGTCGGTTATTACAGCGTTTCAGGCCTACGCAGAGCGGCAAACCGCCCTCTATGCCCTCGCGATGATACTGGTGGCTTGGCCGGTCTATCGTTATCTCATACGGCAGCAGCACGACCCCTAGTCGCCGGTCTGAGCTTGCACATTCTCTGTGGTTCCAACTTGACCACGTTCGTCACGCCAAGCCGGTTCTGGTGGAGTATCAAGCCAGGCAGGACAGTCATCACCATCGTATTTACCAATGCTATCGTCACCGCATCCATGGGCCGTGTAACCCAGCAGTGCACGCTGACGAGGGGTAAATTGTATGGCGGTACTAGAAGGCAATTCGAGGTAGTGGTTTGATTCTTGTCGCAACCAGCCGAGTGAGTAAGTATTGATTAGGCCTGCGCGAGCTGCGGTGCTGTTATTGGCGCCGCCACCGTGCCAGGTTGATCCTAGGTAGAAGAGCGCAGAACCCGCAGGCATCACTGTAGACTCCCATGCTGAAAGGTCGGGCAAATGCCAAGACCGCATGAAGCGATGGCTATTGAGCACCACGCGAGTGCCGCCATTTTCTTCAGTAAAATCATCCAGCGCCCACATCACGCCGATTTGAAGCTCCAGTCCTGATATTTCTAGGGGGTAAAGCGAGTCATCACGGTGTAGGGGTTGCGCTTTTTCACCGGGATGAATTTCAATGCCGGTCATACTGCCCAGTTGATAGGTAGCGCAATGCGGCAGCAGTATGGCGTCTGCAATGGCAATCAGCATGTCATGATCCATCAGATCCGCAGCACTGGGTGCTGCTCGCAGTAGCGATGCTGAGCAACGCAAGGTCAAAGCACCATCAAAGCCTGAGTGTTCCGTCCCTCGGTCAGCATCAAACTTATCTCTTAATTCTGCGCTCACAGCACCGATGAGTTCAGGCCCCACGAGATTTTTAATAATCACGGCGCCATCGCGCCGTAACACCTCAGTGGCCGTTGCAGCTTCTACCGAGGGTTCTAAAGTACTGATAGGCATAAAAGCAATCTCCTACTGGGGCCATGGGCATGTTGCTCATGAGATGATGGCCACAGATCGCAACGAGAGCAAGTTGTTGCTGGGCGAGGGAGGTTTGGATTGTGCCGATTGCAGGCAAGCTAGCGCTCGCCGGATGGTTTCAGAGTTAGATTTTTCATGGGTTTTTGCTGCACCCCAGCGGCAAAAATTTGGCCCAGATTGTCACAAGGAGATATCTGAGCACGTCATGGCAAGCCTTGGATCATTTGCGACTTTGCTGCGAGCTGGCGACCAACTGAGGTTCAAGTGCCGAAAGCAGGCTATCGCATCTCGTCGTCATCAGTGGCGCTGAATTCTCGGGTTAGACGCGTTTATGGTAGCGTTCGAGTTTTTTGGGGACGATCAATATGCCGTCTGTACACCTTCGTGAGCTGTTACGTTACCCCGTGAAATCGATGTTGGGCGAGCCCTTGTCTGAGGCGGTTTTGGGGGAGAAAGGCATACTCGGAGACCGCATCTGGGCGATTCGCGACGAAAAGCGCGGGGGAATCCGAGGTGGTAAGAAATTGCCTCACTTGATGATGTTCAGTGCTGCCACTGGCGTGGGCGCTGCGCCGATGATCACGGCTCCCGATGGCGAAAGCTGTGCGGCTAATAGTGATGAGGTACATCGTTGGTTGTCTGAAAAGCTTAACCACCCTGTAACCCTCTGGCCCCTCTTGCCCGCGGAAAACTTGGACCACTACCGTCGTGGGGCACCTGATGACGAGGATTTTCAGCAGGAACTGATGACCGTTTTTGGGCGGCTTCCCGGTGAACCGATTCCTGATTTAACGTTGTTTGCTGAGGTGCTTGAGTTCGAGTCCCCGCCGGGTACTTACTTCGATGCTTTTCCCATCTTAGTGATGACATACCAGTCGATGGCGACGTTGGCAAAGTGCCATCCGGAAGGGCAGTTTGATTTTCGACGGTTTAGGCCGAACCTGTTGATCGATGCGGTTGACGATACATCGCCATTTCCTGAGCAGGCATGGATTGGTAAGCAGCTGTGTATTGGTGATGTTGTGTTAGAAATTGTGGGTCCTTGTCCGCGTTGCTCCATGACAACCCATGCAACCGGCGATTTACCGAGGGACACCTCGATTATGCGGCATCTGGTTATAGAAGCAGAGGGTAACTTGGGCGTCTACGCTAAGGTTGTAACGGCTGGAAAAGTTAAGCCGGGTCAAACCCTTCAGCTGATTTGAGCCGCTTTAAAGGTTGAGGCTCCTAGCCTCGATTCCCAGCAAAAGATTCTAGCGTACCATCGTCGCAAATGCGCCAGCTCTGGCGCTCGTGAGTATCGCGCACGATCACTGTGGGGCAGTGAGCTAAAGACCGCCTGATGAACTGCAGTTCCCAGCCTAGCCGGCGACAATCGTCCAAGCGTTGACGCTGGCCGTCGGTTAGCAGTGCTTCATAGCCAAAAGGGACCTCTGCTTTGAGCCCGCGCTTACAAGATTCGTCGAGGCGTTCGCCAGCTTGTGTCATCGTGGTTGCCTATGCGGTTTGAATTGTTCATGGTTTTTTCTAGGCCAAACCGAAAAATCGAGCCCAGAAAACTATACCCAAAACTGTGAGGGATATCACCCCTTGGAAGCGCGCTTGCTGGGCGCAAAGAACCGTCGAGAGTATTCGGTTGGGTCACAGATGTTAAGGAAATATTGCCCGTTATAGGCGTGTTGTTGGGCTTGCCTGTTGCTTGGCCAACACGGACACTGCGAGTCATGTTGCAGACCCGCTCAACAGAGCCCTTTAAAGCCTCTGGTGTTATTCCAGATCCCGTTAAGATCAATCATTATCTCGAGGCTCCCGAGGATGGGCCACGAGCGCTTTTTTTTAGCGGCGGTTCAGCCTTCAACGGTTTAAGCCGTCAGATCACGGCCTACACCCACAACAGCGTTCATCTCATCACGCCATTTGATAGTGGTGGTAGTTCTGCCGCTCTGCGCCACGCGTTCGATATGCCGGGAGTGGGGGACTTGCGCCAGCGTTTGTTAGCGCTAGCCGATCGATCGGCTCCGAACCAACGCGAGGTCTGTCAGCTTTTGCAGTACCGCCTCCCAGCAAATAAAACTCATGACGCATTACACCGAGAGCTTGGTGAAATTACCTCGGGTCAGCATGAGCTGATGTGTGCCATTCCATCTGCGGTGCGTCAGGACATCACTCATCAACTCGATACCCTTTGCAAGCAGCTTCCTAATAACTTTGACCTGCGCCTGGCTTCGGTGGGCAATTTGGTGCTCGCCGGTGGCTATCTCGCCAGCGGCAAGGACATGAACGCGAGTCTTAAGCGGTTTTCGGCGCTGGTCAATATTTGTGGCACTGTCCGCGCTATTGTTGATGATCCGTTGCATTTGGGCGTGCATTTAGACAATGGACAAACATTTATCGGTCAGCATTTGTTAACGGGAAAGGAGTATCCCGATATACCGTCGCCAGTCAGTTCAATTTTCCTCAGTCGAAGCGCTCGTGAACCTGATCCAGTCAATGCCCCAGTCAATCGAGAAAACAGCCAGCTGATCGCAGAAGCCAATATTATTTGTTACGCACCGGGTAGTTTTTATTCCAGTCTTATTGCTAACTTACTGCCTGAGGGGGTTGCCGATGCGGTGGGGAAGGCGTCTTGCCCGAAAGTATTTATCCCTAATCTTGGTGTTGATCCGGAACAGTTGGGAATGGACTTTTCGGCTACGATTCAGGCGTTGATTAAACAACTGCGGCAGAGCAGTGGTGACAAGCCGGTCTCGAACCTATTAAATTATGTGGTGATCGATGCCGATCGCTCGCGGTACCCTTATGAGATCAATCTGGACCTGCTCAATAGCCTGGATATCGAGTTACTTGAGCTGCCTCTAGTAACGACCCAAAGCGCCCCATATTACGACGATGAGCGTTTGGCGCAGGTTTTACTTTCGCTGGCGTAACGGCGTTCGCATGATTATTCGACCCCTTTGTCAGGAGTTAACGATGACATCACCTTTAAATCTTGGAGAGCACTTTATTGAGGTCGCGAAAGCGCGGCGCTCGATTCGTGCCTTCACGGATCAACCTGTAGCCACAGAGCTCTTAAAAATTATTTTTGAGACGGCGATGCAGGCGCCAAGCAACTGCAACACTCAGCCGTGGTACGTTCATGTTGCAACGGGTGCCACTTTGGAGGCGCTACGGGAAGAGCTTCCCCGGCGCTTTATGGCCGGGGACATTGCCGTAGACCATCCCTACGATGGGAAATATGATGGTGTTTTCCGCGATCGTCAGTATGCTTCGGCCAAAGCTCTTTACGACGCGCTTGGCATTCCAAGAGAGCAAAAAACGGAGCGACAGGCTTGGTTTCTCAACAACTTTCGATTTTTCGATGCGCCGGGCGTTGCCTTTTTCACCATGCCCAAAGACTTTGGCTTGCGAGAGGCCTGTGACCTGGGCATGTTTACACAAACGGTGATGCTGGGTTTTTCCGCCCACGGTCTGGGGTCATGTCCCCAAACGGCCCTGGGCTTCATGACTCATGTTATTAAACCCGCGCTAAACATTCCCGACGATCAGATGTTGCTGTTTGGTTTGTCCTTTGGCTACCCCGACACTGCGGCTGCGGCAAATCTAGCGATGACGGATCGTGCGTCTCTGGACGAAATTGTCAGCTTCTCGAGTTGAGCTAGAGCCGAGGGCGCTAGCGACGAAACCCTAGGCCGGGCTCAGAAACTCAGTAACCTCTAGATTAAAGCCTGATAGAGCATTGAAGCGTAACGGTGCCGATAGCAGCGCCATGCGACTCACGCCAAGATGTCTCAGAATCTGAGCTCCCGTACCGATTAAACGATAGTTTTGGGGCTGGGGTGGCGGCGCGCCGCTACTGAGAAACTGGTGGACATCAGTGAGTATTTGATCCGACGACGATGGCTGCCCAACGAGAACGATGACGCCCTCGTTAGCGTCAGCAACAAACTGCATCGCTGAGCGATAGGACCAGCCAGTGCGGCCCTCACCCAATTGCGTGCCTAAAACATCGCGTAACAAATTAACCGACTGAACTCTTACCGGCACCGGTTGCTCAGGGCTTATTGTGCCGCGCTGCAGGGCGAAGTGCGGCGTGTCATCAATGAGGTCCCGAAAGCTGTGGAGTGTAAATTTACCCCATTCGGTATCGACCTCATGGCTTTCCCCCACTTCTACTGAATGTTCGTGGATCGATCGGTATTCGATAAGGTCAGCAATCGTACCCATTTTTAGATCATGCTGTTCAGCAAAGATTTCCAGCTGTGGTCTGCGGGCCATGGTGCCGTCAGTATTCATGATCTCAACAATTACGGCTGCAGGTTCGCAGCCTGCCATGCGTGCCAAGTCGACCCCCGCCTCGGTGTGACCGGCTCTTCGCAGCACGCCACCGGGTTTAGCGACTAGCGGGAAAATATGTCCCGGTTGTCTGATATCCGAAGGCTGAGCATCTTGGGCAACGGCTTGCAAGATAGTATGCGACCGCTGCTGAGCGCTGACTCCGGGGCCGATTTGCTCGCTGGCATCGATGGAAACGGTGAAATTGGTTTCGTGCTGGGAGCGATTATCACGAACCATGAGCGGAATTCGCAGGTGCCGCGCTTTTTCGGGGGTAATGGGCATACAAATCAGCCCGCAGGCCTCGGTTGCCATAAAGTTAATGATTTCCGGGGTAACTTTCTCCGCGGCAATAATCAAATCACCCTCGTTTTCCCGATCCTCATCATCC
Source organism: Luminiphilus sp. (assembly GCA_029253085.1). Lineage (GTDB taxonomy): Bacteria > Pseudomonadota > Gammaproteobacteria > Pseudomonadales > Halieaceae > Luminiphilus. The sequence goes on from JAQXAF010000028.1 coordinate 5,827, forward strand.
ATGAGGACCACCATTCGTCCGGCTCGAATGTCGTCAATGATTTCCGGTATCGATGCAAGTGCCATAATATTTAACCCACGCGTTCAATAGCGACAGCGGTGGCTTCGCCACCACCAATGCACAGCGCCGCAATACCGCGCTGCTTGCCGTAGTGTTGCAGAGCATGGGCTAGGGTGACCAAAATTCTAGAGCCCGTTGAGCCTATGGGATGTCCCTGAGCACAGGCACCGCCGTGAACATTAACCCGATGATGATCCAAATCGAAGGCCTTCATCGCCAACATTGTGACCATGGCAAAGGCTTCATTGATTTCCCAAAGGTCCACATCAGCAGCATTCCACCCGGTTCGCTCAAGGAGCTTTTCTATGGCGCCCACGGGAGCCAGCGTGAATTCTTCGGGTGGGCGACTGAAACGTGCATGGGCGACAATTTTAGCCATAGGCTTTAGGTTGTGCGCCTCAACCGCCGCGGCCGATGCGACCAGCAACGCGCTTGCGCCATCAGAAATGGAACTGGAGTTTGCCGCGGTAATGGTCCCGTCTTTGGTAAAGGCAGGTCGTAGTGAGGGTATTTTATCGGGCCGGCCTTTCAGCGGTTGTTCATCGTGTTCAACGGTATGCTCGCCACGCCGGGTCTTGATTGTCACGGGTGTGATTTCCGCCTGCAATACGCCGCTTTCTGTCGCGGTTTTAGCGCGCTCCAAACTGGTTATGGCGTACTGGTCCATGGCTTCCCGGGTGAGTCCATGGGCGTCGGCAGTCGCTTGTGCAAAGCTACCCATGGCGCCCCCTGTATAGGCATCTTCTAGCCCATCAAGAAACATATGATCAAAAGTCTGTCCGTGGCCCAGACGAATACCTCTTCGGCCAGTCATTAGTAGCTGCGGCGCATTGCTCATACTTTCCAGGCCGCCGCTAATCACCATTTGGTTGGTGCCGGCGGCGATGCTGTCTATGGCGTAAATTGTGGCTTGCATACCGCTGCCGCAGGCTTTGTTAACCGTGACTGCGCCGGTGCTGCTGGGAATGCCAGCGCCAATCATTGCTTGTCTGGCTGGGCACTGCTTGAGCCCAGCGGGGAGCACGCAACCCATAAATACTTCGTCAACTGCGCCCGCTTTAACGCCGGTTTTTTCAAGCGTGGCTTTGACTGCAGATGCGCCAAGGTCTACCGCTGTGGCCTCGGCCAAATCACCCAGTAACCCGCCCATGGGAGTTCTGGCACCGTTTACCATATAGATCGTATCTGCCACAGCGCTTGTTCACTTGTATTGAGTTTGGGGGGGCATTTAGCCACACACGAGGCGCTACGTCATCGGCTGGAAGAATACTGTCCATGAAAAGATTGATGCTTTTACCTAAGGCTGCAGCCAAAAGCCTAATCATTAAGGGGAGTTTGGGGCGGGATCAAGCGCAAAGACCTTACCCCTTACCGCTGTTCGATACTGGCGAGGCGTGACACCGGCGAGCGCGCGAAACCGTCGTGAAAAAACCGAGGCGTCACGAAATCCCACCTGCCAGCCAACTTCGGCCATGGGTAGGTTGGTATTGAGTAGCAGAGCCTTTGCCTCTTCTGTACGAATGGTGTGTTGGTAGTGCATGGGTGTCATCCCCGTTGCGGCACGAAAGCGTCGGCTTAGCGTCCGAACAGTCATGTCGCAGGTATTTGCGAGGCGGGCTAAATTCAGGCCTTCTTTCAGTTCACTGCGAATCAGCCACTGCACATCGAGTATTTTTTCATCCTGATGGGACTCACTCAGGGACCCCAGTTCGTGGGGAGAAAAGCGCCGGCGAATTTCCGGTGAAAACTGGTTTTCGATTGTCGTGGCGGTCGCTCTGGAGAAAAGTTGCCCGGCGAGATAGACCATGAGGTCAGCAATTGAGTTAACCGACCCCACACAAAAAATACGCCCCTGTTGCGTAATTAGCTGATCGCGCCGCAGCGATACCCTGGGGTAAGTCGCCTCGAAAGTGTCAAACCAATGCCAGTGTGTTGTGGCGGGTCCCTCCAGGAGCACTCCGGCCTCAGCCAGTAAAAAACTGCCCGCGCCAACGCTGCAAACCCAGCTGCCCCCTGCAACGCAGCGCCTAACGATCTCCAGCTGCCAGGGATGGTGGTGGAGTACCCAGCGGGGGTGGCGCCAGATTGCTGGAATGAGAAGAATATCGGGGATAGTCACGCCGTCATCCTCAACAACTGGCATTGATAACCCGGGGGCGAGTTGCAAGGTTTCAGTGTGTTTGCTAACCAGGTTAATACTAACTTTGGGGCGCGTTGGTGCCGGGCTAGCGTGGGCGGCGGCCCTGATAATTTCCAAAGGCAAAGTGACAGAGGTGGCCAACATGCGTGGATGAGCCAATGCCAACAGGGTGATGGCGCGGTTAGTGGTCATGGTGAGTTCGCTCCATTCGGTAAAAATGTCTCTATTGGTCTAATTTATGGCTTTATCAATCAATTTACTACCGTAATTACGAATAAACTAGCGCCGAATCCTATGGGTCGGTGGGCAGACAGACGCTCCATTTGGGCCATCGATCGCAAAATTAAGTTGTCAGGAGTTTTGACGGACATGCTTCATCTTCCAATTTTAGTGGCCGCGGGTGGTATTAACAGTGCGGGGAAAACTTCGAATCGTCAGGCGTTTAAGCGCATGGTGATCGATAAGCTTGAGGCTACCGATCAAGAACAGACCCGTTTGGCGCTTGCGGCGATTATGGGAACTTCCGATGCGGTGGCACAAGATGCCGGGACGCTGATTCGAACTATTGAGACCAGTCACTTCGATCCTAGGGCGGTACCTTGGGCGCGCCGGATTACTACTCAGAATGACCTTGCTGCTGACATGGCGCCGACACAAATCACTGAGGGCTTACCCCACGACTGGACGCCCAGCCAAGGGGAGGGTAAGCGAACCTCAGTATCATTAAATGCGGGCACCGAGCTACTGTTGCCCGGCACGCGAGATTTTGAGGTCAGTGCAGCGGGCTTACTGCCGACAGGGTTCGACCCTGGAACGCTTTATGGCTCGCGCAATCATCCACGTGGCTTGCAAATGACGGTATTTGCGGCATCGGATGCCCTTGCTGATCTGGGTATTGATTGGACCGAAGTGGAAGCTCGGGTAGCGCCCGACGCGGTCAGTGTTTATGTCAGCAGCTCGATGGGTCAGCTCGATGAAGGCGGTACTGGGGGTATGCTCCGGGGCAGGGCCATGGGCAAGCGCGTGACATCGAAGCAATGCCCCCTCGGTTTTGCCGAGATGCCTGGCGACTTCATCAATGCCTATGTGTTGGGCTCCCTAGGTAATACCGGTCCTGCTTTGGGGGCCTGCGCTACATTTCTCTACAATCTGAAATTAGCGGTTCAAGATATTCGTAGTGGTCGTGCCCGGGTCGCTATTGTAGGTGCTGCAGAAGCCCCCGTTGTTGCTGAGGTCATGGAGGGCTACGCGGCCATGGGCGCTTTGGCCTCTGATAAGGCGCTGCGGGCTCTTGATGGATTGTCTGGTGACATCCGGCCTGACGCGCGAAGGGCCTGTCGTCCTTTTGGCGAAAACTGTGGGTTCACCATGTCCGAATCGGCACAAATTATGGTGCTGTTTGATGATGACCTTGCACTAGAGCTGGGTGCCCCCACCCTCGCGGCCATTCCTGATGTGTTTGTGAGTGCCGATGGCCCAAAGAAATCAATCAGCGGCCCAGGTGTTGGTAATTATGTAACCTTCGCGAAGTCTGCGGCACTGCTGAAAAATTTGCTGGGTGACCGCCGCTTTGCCATCGGGGGGGTGGTGCAAGCTCACGGTACGAGCACTCCACAAAATCGCGTAACGGAGTCTCAGATTATGAGCCAGGTCGCGGTTGCAATGGGGGTAGAGAAGTGGACGGTTGGAGCGATTAAAAGTTTTATTGGTCATTCCTTAGGCGCCGCTGCGGGGGACCAACTATCAGCCATGTTAGGAGTCTGGGAAACAGGTGTAATGCCCGGCATTACAACCGTTGACGGCGTTGCTTCTGATGTCGCTACCGAGCGCCTTGAATTCCCTCTGCAGACTCAGGTTATAGAGCCCCCAAATTACGCCCTGATCAATAGCAAGGGCTTTGGTGGAAACAACGCGACGGCGGCGGTACTGGGTCCCGAAGTTACCCGAGAGCTGCTGGAGAAACATCATGGCCAGCGCAAGCTTTCCGATTGGCGGGCAGCCCATGAACGGGTGCAAATACAGCGCGGCAGTATTGAGTCGGCAAGGTTGCAGGGCAACTGGGCGCCCCGGTATCACTTTAATGAAGGGGTGCTAGATCCGACTGCGGTTGAGGTGAATGAGGACCAGATCAAACTGGGTGAGCGCAGTGTGGATCTGCGTGTTACTGTGCCGGAAAATTGGCGTCTGTGAGTTAGGGCTATGACGCTGTTATCCTAAGCGCTCGTAAATCAAGGCTACTTTTGGCATGTCAGTTATCACCGCTTTGCAACAGCGTAATTCCCACAGCAAACTGATTCAACCAGGCCCCGACGCTGCGCAGCTCGAGGCGATCGTAAAGGCTGGGCTGCGGGCTCCTGATCATGGCCGACTGCGGCCTTGGCATTTTGTGGCGATACAGGGAGACCGGCGAGAGGCTTTGGGCGATTTGTTTGCCAAGGCGCTGAAGCTAAGGCGTCCGACGGCTACAGACGCTGAGTTGGCGAAAGCAAAAGCGGCTCCTCAGCGTGCGCCATTGATTGTCGCTGGGCTTGTAAAGCCCGTAGAGCACCCCAAGGTTCCCCGTGTCGAGCAGGTCGCTGCTGTGGCTTGTGCACTGCACGGCATGTCATTGGCTGCGGAGTCACAGGGGTTTGGTGCTATGTGGCGTACGGGCTGGTACGCACAGGATGCCATAGTGATTGATGGATTGGGTGGTGTCCCGGGCGATGAGGTTATTGGGTTTTTATATTTAGGGTCTCGCAAAGGTGAGGCAAAGCCGTTGATAGAGCCTGAGCTGGATACCTACCTAACCCGATATTGACAGAGTCTGTGCCATAAACTTAGGCTTGCCATTGGCTGAGGGTGGCGCGTAATCTTCACGCCGCCCTGACTAGCCTGCAACCTCGAACTTATTGGAGACCCGACGTGCCTAATTTTCCCTCTACAGAAACTTTAGCGTTGCACCTTGAGGGTCATATCCTCGATATCAAACTGAACCGGCCCGAGAGTGCCAACGCGGTCAATCTTCCTATGTGGCGTGAGCTTCAGGAGGCGTTTGAGTGGGCGGATCGCACGGCTGAAGTCAGAGCGATCATACTGAGCGGTGAGGGTAAGCATTTTTGTGCAGGGATCGACCTGTCGATGTTTGCCGGCATTACAACCGAGCATGAAGACCCTTCTCGGGCCAATGAGCAGTTTGTAGACCACATTCAGGCGCTACAGCGAAACTTACAGTCGTTGCGAATTTGTAAGAAACCTGTCCTTGCCGCTACTCATGGGGCCTGTATTGGTGCTGCTATCGACATGATCTGTTATGCCGATATGCGCTACTGCGCAGCTGGGACGACTTTTTGCGTCAAAGAAATTGATATTGGCATTGTGGCCGACGTCGGTACGCTGCAAAACCTCCCGGGACTAATGCCCGATGGTCTCGTTCGAGAATTGGCATTGACGGGTCGCAATATGGATGCTGAGGAGGCTCGTGAAAGCGGCTTTGTTACCCGGGTTTACTCTGACCGCGATGCGCTAATGACAGGCGTTCGGGCGATTGCTGCCCAGCTTGCTGAAAAGACACCGCTGGCGGTGCGCGGCACCAAGCGGGTTCTCAACTATACGCGTGACCATACGGTAGAAGATGGTCTGGAATACGTGGCGATGTGGAATGCAGCCATGATGAGTAAGATCGACGTTGAGGAAGCCATGACGGCCAAGCTCGAGAAGCGGCTCCCCAAGTTTTTGGATTGAACAACTTTTATGACTCACTTTTTGACCCGGCGGATTTTCCCCGGCCCGGTGTGGCTACATTTTTTAATGTTGGGCGGTGTTTTGTATGCTTCGCTGGCCGCGCTTTACCCTGAGCCTAAACCGGTTTTAGGGCCGCCCAATGCCGCCCGCCTAGAGGTCATGGCTGACAGCTACGCGAAGATCGTGGGTGGTCTTCCCACTGAAGTCGATATTGAACGCTTCATTGATCTTGAGCTTCGAGATGAGCTCTTATTTCGCGAGGCGTTAAATCGACGATTGCATTTACGCGATCCGGTAATCGACCAGCGCATCCTTCGAAACATGCGCTTTCTGAGTCCAGATAGTGGTCTGGAGGACTCAACATTGGTTGAGCAAGGGCGTGAGCTCAACATGCACCTGACTGACGAGGTGATTCGAAGACGGTTATTGCAGGTAATGACCCAGCTGATTATTGCCAGTGCCGAACTCTCTAGGCCTGCAGACAGCGCGGTGGAGGCGGCTTTTGAGGCGAGGAAGGAAACGTTTCGAGAGCCCGCAAGAGTGAGCTTTAGCCATGTATTTTTAGGTGAGGTGTCTCAGGGTGACGCGACGACCGTGTTTGAGCGAGTGCAGGCGGACGCGTTGCCACCCGCTGAGGCGATTCGATTGGGCAGAGCGTTTTTATCAGGATTTCATTTTACGAACTTGAGCTGGCTGGAAGTGAATTCACGGTTGGGGCGAGAGTTTTCAGCAGCGCTTCAAGCTCTCGTACCTGATGAGCCATTGAATACCTGGGTCGGACCTATCACCTCCGTCTATGGTCAGCATCTTGTGTATCTAGCGTCCTTTAAACCCGAGCGCGAGCAGCGGATAGATGAAGTCGCCGATAAACTTCGTTGGGATTTGAAGGCAGAAGCAGAGAAGCAGGCGATGGAGAACGCTGTGGCCGAGTGGATGACGGGCTACGAGGTGAAGCGGTCATGAGGTCTTTTTTGTTGTCGCTGCTCATAATTTGCTCACACTCTGCGGAGGCGCATCGTTTTGCGCCGTCGTTGCTGCAGATAATTGAATCTGGCAGCGATACCTATTCTGTGACATGGAAAACGCCAATGCAGCAGGTCAGTGACATTCCGATGACGCCGATACTGCCCGAGATTTGCAAACGCTCTGAGGAATCTCCGTGGATTCGTGAAGGCACCGGCAAGTTGCGGCAAAGCACTTATCAATGCGCGGGTGGCTTAATTGGCCAGTCCATAGCGGTAAATGGGATGGGTCCTAACCAAAGCTCGGTCATGTTGAATGTATCTCTAGCGGGCAATATAGACCACCAGGCGGTCTTGACGGGTGATGAACCGACATTTGTGGTGCCCGCAGAGCCCGACCGCTGGCAAGTTGTTGGCCGTTATACGGTGCTTGGAGCCGAGCATATTTGGGCGGGGATCGACCACCTGCTATTTGTACTGGGGTTGTTGTTGCTGGTGGGTGACGGGCGTCGACTCATTTGGACCATTACTGCTTTTACAGTGGGGCACAGTATTACCCTCGCTATGGTGACCTTGGGGGTGTTCGATTATCCGGTGGCGTTTATTGAGTTCCTGATTGCCCTTTCCATCTTTGTTTTAGCCCTTGAACTTACCCGAGAGGGCGCTCAATCGTGGTTATGGCGTCAACCTTGGTGGTTGGCGGGGCTTTTCGGCTTACTTCACGGTATGGGCTTTGCCGGGGCTTTGGCAGATACTGGCTTGCCTCAGGCAAACCTCCCTCTGGCGTTGCTCTTTTTCAATGTGGGAATTGAATTCGGGCAGCTGGCATTTATTGCCGTGCTGCTGGGGTGTGGGGCGCTATTTCGACGCCTAATACCGCACCCCCCTGCTGCAGTGATACAGCTGCCGGTCTTGGTGCTGGGGGTGCTCAGTGCGATGTGGTGCATTGAACGGGGATTGGAAGCGCTCAGTTAGTTTGACTTGTTGGGGTTTTCACCCGGCCAGTTATCCATAACGATCAAAGGGTGCAGGGCAAGCCGAATACCCTGATCAATGTAGTTCTCGTTTTCCAATATATCTTTGCGACGGACCCAGCCGTTGCCTGAGCGCGTATCGACAGCATCGGTCAAATCAATGCCACCTAATCCCGCAAACGCTTGATCAAGGTCTACGTTGTAAACACTGACCTGAAGCGAAACAGCAGACACCGGGCGTGACCAGTCAAAGTCTGCAGAGACACCATCGCCTGGGCCTTTGAGCGATGGCTTGCGCGATACGCCATTGAATCGTGCAACATGGTTCATGCCGCCAGAGACAATCGCGTCGTGTTCTATGAGGTCAGTAAAAATAAAGGCGTCGACATCGGTCTTGTCGCGCATATCGTCGCGTATCGACTGAGTGATTCGAATGAAGGTCTTCGTGTTGAGGCGACCTGTCGTTGGGTCTACCGGGTCTCCATAGATAAGAGTGGCGTTGTTCCACCGTTGGGAGAACTCGCGCTGGGGTAAAATGTTGTAACCGTTGTCTCGTAAGTACTCAGCGATTCGGCCATCGACCATTGCCTCTGAGCGCTTAATATAGTTTCTCGATGGTGAGCCTATGTTGACGTGGGCGATGACCACATTCTTCATGGGCTTTTCAGCGACGATGGCTTCATTGAGTTGGTTGGCATTGGTCGTGGCGTTGTAACCAGAGCCGGCTCCCGTAGTGCCACAACCTGAGGTCATTAGTAGCAGAGAAGCCAGGATAGTAACGTTGGCTGTGAGGCGTGAGCGGAGAGGTTGACGCTGAAGCATTGGAGTATTTCCTGGCAAATTTTTACGACATGCTAGCAGAGGAGGCGACTGCATGGGAAAGGGGCTTTATGGGAGAGTTCAGGGGGAGGGCGGTGATGTGGTTTTGTTGCACGGCCTATTTGGGCAGGGAGGCAACCTGCAGGGCATCGCTAGAGCCCTTGAAGGACGCTTTCGGGTGCATAGCCTTGATCTGCCGGATCACGGAAGGTCACCTTGGTCTTCTGACCCGTCGATTACTGGCTATGCCGACGCGGTTAATGCCTGGATGGCCGCCCAAGAAATTGAAAATGCATTTTTTCTCGGTCATTCCTTGGGAGGCAAAGTCGCGATGGCGCTGGCTCTGCAGCGGCCAGAGCGCGTAAAGCGGCTAATTGTGGCCGATATTGCCCCGGTGACCTATGCGCCCAGCCATGAAGCCGTTTTTCAGGGATTGCAGGCGGTAGCAGAAGCGGGCTGCCCAACCCGGAAGGCGGCGGGCTTGGTATTGCAGGCTTTTATTGAAGAGCCGGGTGTTAGGCAGTTCTTGCTCATGAGTTTAGCTAAGGGGGAGGGTGCCGCTGCGTTTGACTGGCGTTTGAATCACCTTGCGCTCGCAAAGGCTTATCCTTCGCTGCTGAGGGGAGTAAGTTCTGACACCCCGTTTGCGCAGCCTACGTTATTCATTCGCGGCGCAAAGTCTGCCTACGTGGGCGATGACCATCTGCCGGTCATCAAGCGGTTGTTCCCACATTTTCAATTAATAACGCTAGCCGGAGCGGGGCATTGGTTGCATGCCGAGGCGCCAAGTTTGTTCAATGAACAGGTATTAACTTTTTTTAGTGGCTCAATTACTCCATGACAGCTGCCCTAAAGTCATCCACAGGGCCACACGATCCACAGAACCTGTGGATAATTTGGTGGATATTTTGTTCAACTTCGGTAAAAACGCAGCGGACGCCACGAAATCTTCAGATTGGTTAAAAAGTGATCAACGTCTATTAATCTATATAAAACAATGGTTTATGGATAACATCTTTCGCAGAACTCCCACTTCGCCCTCTAACCCCGCAGAGGCAGGTCGCCGTGCGTCGGGTGTGCATAAAGCATTTTTGGCGTCAACCCAAAAAGTGAAAATAAGAATAGTTTTTTTCTTATGCTTTTTTTAAAAATGATTAAAACAAGCGTAGACAAAGGCCGTTGTCTGCTGTTAAAAGGCGGCGCTTTGAGGCATGCAAGAAGGCTAGACGCCTCGGTAGGTGCATCCGACCGTGCAGGTTTCGCGGATTTCCACGGCAGCGAGCTCTGGTAAGTTGGACTTTAGCCGGTCCCAGATCCATTTCGCCAAAATTTCACTGGTTGGGTTCTCCAATCCAGGGACATCATTTAGGTAGTAATGGTCGAGTTGGTCCAGCAGCGGCGCGAAGGCATTCTTAATATCATCGAAATCCATGAGCCATCCCGTTTGTGGGTCAACGTCACCGGAGATGGTGAGCCTGACCAGAAAAGAATGTCCATGCAGCCTTGCGCACTTGTGCCCCTCAGGAACATTGGGGAGGCGGTGTGCCGCTTCAAATCGAAAGTCTTTGTATAGTTCCATGGTGGCACCGTATTTATCTAAAGTCGCAGTTGGGTAATGTATCGGCACTCGCTTAACGCGGGCCGCGCAGAAAGACGCGCGAGTGTACACCCATAAAAGGCATTTTTGGAAAAATCACGTTAAACATTGACAGTACTGCCGACCCACTTATAATGCGCGGCTGCAGATCAGGGTGATTAGCTCAGCTGGGAGAGCATCTGCCTTACAAGCAGAGGGTCGGCGGTTCGATCCCGTCATCACCCACCAACCTCTCAAAGG
>JAQXAF010000029.1 GCA_029253085.1 Luminiphilus sp.
GCTTCGGTGACGAGTTTCTGAGGAGTATCACCACCACTTGTTGCCCAGATTGCGGTCGCTGGATTCATGGCTAATCGCTGGCAAACAGAACGCGGGAAGTTGGTTGAACGCCCAAAGGGGCCTTCTAGGTGAGGTGCTGAATCCTCGAAAATTCGCGTGGTCATCAGCGTATCAATGTGCTCTTTACAGTTGATCATTCCAGCATCGACAAGGGCCAACTCGGCGGCTCGAGCAGTAATTGCCACTGGCGACAGCATGGCATAATCGGGATCGTCGATACGCTCAGTAAACTGACTGGCGCCAACGATAACAGGAGTATTTGCTGCAACGAACGGCATAGAGTGTTCTCTATTGATAAAATTGCTGGCAAGCTTACCTGCTGACCGTAGGTAGTAACACATGCATTTTTCAAATTTTGCCAATCGTTATCAAAAAAGCTCGGGCACCGTGCGGTTAATGGAAGACTTAGGGTCAGCCACATCGGCAGCGGGCCCCATTTGTCAACTTGGCGGCGGTAACCCAGCTCATATACCCGAGGTAGAGGCCATACTTCGCGAAGCTATGGCAGATCTAATCGCCGATACTCAAGCTTTTGGCAAAATGATTGGAGAATACGATGCCCCGGGAGGCAACGTTGCCTTTCGAGAGACCCTCGCAGCTTTATTGACAGACGAATTTGGTTGGTCGCTGACTCACGAAAATATCGCCATTACAAATGGGAGCCAGAGTAGCTTTGGACTGCTGTTTAACAGCTTTTCCGGTCTATACCCTGATGGTAGCCACAAACGCATACTCTTACCTTTGACACCTGAGTACGTGGGCTACTTTGATGTGGGTTTAGCGGACCGGCCCATTTTTGAGGGGCGGCGCGCTGAAATCGATTTGCTACCCAAGCGGCAGTTCAAGTACCGCGTCGATTTCGAGGGTCTACAATTAAACCAAGGGCATGGTGCTGCCTGTGTTTCAAGACCCACAAACCCCACAGGAAATGTCATCACAGACGAGGAGATGGCAAAGTTAAGAGCAGCGTGCCGCCAAGAACATATTCCTCTCATTGTAGATGGCGCTTACGGCTTGCCCTTTCCGGGCATGATCTTCACGCCCGCAACACCCTTGTGGGATGACAACACGATCTTACTATTGAGCCTATCCAAGCTCGGTTTACCCGGCATTCGAACAGGCATCGTGGTCGCCACCCCCGAAGTGATTCAACTCATCCAAAACAATAATGCCATCAATAGCCTTGCTCCTTCCCGCATTGGCCCAACGCTTCTGACACCACTTTTACAACGCGGTCAACTGCAAACTATTTGCGAGGACCTCATCCGTCCCCACTACGAACAAAAACGAGACCACGCACTCGCAGTGATTGCAGAGGTAATGAGCGACCTGCCAATTCGAGTCCATAAGCCTGAAGGCGCTTTATTTTTGTGGCTATGGTTTGAAGATCTGCCTGTGACATCTGAAACCCTATATCAACAGTTGATGGCTCGAGGGGTTTTTGTTCTGCCGAGTCGTCCATTTTATCCTGAGACAGAGAGAAGCTGGCGGCATCAAGAGGAATGTATTCGAGTCAATTACGCAGCGCCCGATGAAACCGTGGTTAAAGGTTTAACCGAAATTGCACAGGTTGTGAGAGAGCACTTCCGAGGCGCCGCTGCGCCAGTGACCGGCTCTGGTGGTGCATCGATCGATCCATGAGTTTGACCACTGACGTTTCCCCGTAAATTCTTGAGGGCGTTGCCCGCGTAAGGCTTGAGCCTTGACGCAAGTAGCGGCACCGGCCAGAGCACTAGCACCTGTCTAGGGTTTGAAACGATGATAATCAAACGTCCACTGCCCGCTAAATCTTCTCGCTCAACTTCACGCCGAAAGGACATTCATAAAAGTGGTGTGCAGGGCTCATTTACTCTAGCCGATTAACGCGACGCAAATAACATCGCTCAGCCTCACGAACCAACAACCCTATATTTTGCTTTACCAGTGGGTCTTCCGTGATAAGAAAATGCACTCCCAGTGTGTGACTATTCGTATCAACGTAGCGTATGTCAGCTTTGTGAGTAACACGAATATCTTGAAGCACAAGCGTAATTTGAACTTCCTCTCCGATACTGAATCGACCAAGATCCGCAGCATCTAGTTTAAGTCGAGCACCACTGGTATTAATGTCTCGGGGACTTGCCAAGCACTCATCACCACTGCACCCAATAATTTGAGCTTTCATCGGCAAGTCCTGCAAAATCGGAACGCGATACAGGTTGCGCCTACCGGCCGTGTGAATCGCATCGGGCAAATAAAGCGTTGCCTCTACTTGCCCCTCCTCGCCTAGGGTTGACTCCTTAACTGTCGTCAAAAAGACATGGGCCTGGTCTTCATGACTAAACGTCACCGTGCAGAAGTCACCAGGATCGAGTAGCGCCTGAAAGTCGCTGGATTGCAATCGCAGTAACACCTCTGAATGGTCGGTGCGAAGGAAAGCCGCCTGCCAAGAAGTGCCGTGTTGAGAGCTGCTGACTAGGGCTTTTTGGCCATGAGCACCCATCAGACGTAAGAAACTCACCACTTTACGGCGCTCACTGTTTGCAGGAGCGACGGCGGCATCGCTCTCTTGTGCGATCGAAACTGAAGGTGCTGAGGTAAAAAGTCTTTGGAACCAGCCCATTATTTTTCCTAACCTGCCCCGTCGCCAATGACGTAGGACTCTTGGTAAATCCTACTGATCACCTAGTGCCCGACCAGTCGCCATGCCTTACCGCATTTCATCGTCCAGTTTGAGTCGCTATTATCCACAGCGAGCTCACTGGTCGTTTTAGCCGCCCCGAGGATTCTAAGCGCCTTCAAATCAGCCGCCGCCAGGTTCACAGTGTATGCTAAGTGTCCCAATGGCGCCTTCGCTGTCGGCTTCATAGGGCAAAGGTTTTAGCTCCGAGAATCGGTGGATTTTGGGATATCGCTACACTAGGCACCTGACATCGAGGCACCCGCTGTTTTTATGAAACTTTATCCACCCAAAGTCGCATTTGCAGTCGTTGTCGCCAACATGGTGGGCACTGGCGTCTTTACCAGCCTGGGCTTTCAGTTGCTTGGACTCACTGACACCCGAGTCATCTTATTGCTCTGGTTGATTGGCGGTATCTGCGCCCTATGCGGTGCCTTGTGTTATGCCGAACTGGGTGTGAGACACCCTGAATCAGGGGGGGAGTATCACTTTCTCACCGAATTGGTGCACCCTTATGCAGGTTTCATTTCAGGTGGTGTCTCAGCGACGGTCGGCTTCGCTGCGCCAATTGCCCTAGCCGCCCTCACCTTTGGAAGCTATCTACAAGCCGGGTTTCTCCCCGTTGATCCTCAATGGTCTGCAACGGCCTTAATTGTTGGTCTAGTGGTAGTTCACACGCGAACCCGCCGTGAGAGCAGTGCTGGGCAGGTTTACCTCACAGTACTCAAACTTCTATTAATCAGTGGATTCATCGGGCTCGCGTTGCTCAACAGCCCGGCGTTCGTCGAACAGTTATTTAATGCCACACCACTTTCCACCGCAGACATGCTCAGCAATGAGGCCGCTGTTGCGCTTATCTACGTGACTTACGCCTACTCTGGCTGGAATGCAGCCACCTATGTTTTGGGTGAGATGGAAGACCCCCGACGCCATTTACCACGCGTACTGCTCGCTGGCTGTGGCTTTGTGACTTTGTTGTATTTGGCGTTGAACGCAGTGTTCTTGATTTCTGCACCCGTCGATACAATGCGGGGGGAAGTAGAAATTGGCTATGTAGTAGCCGGCTATTTACTGGGCGACACAGGTGCCACGATTGTCGCTGTGATCTTGGCAGGCGTCCTTATTTCAACCGTGAGCGCAATGATTCTCGCTGGGCCTCGAGCGCTGATGCGACTGGGTGGTGACTACCCGCGCTTTCACTGGCTTGGCACACTGAACGCCGATGGCTTACCCAAAAACGCGATTATGTTTATGGGGGCCATTGCGCTTCTTTTTTTGTGGTCATCCACCTTTGAGCAAATACTTATTTTTGCCGGCTTACTGATGGCAGCAAACACCTTCGTTACCGTCATAGCACTGTTTATCAGCCGCAGAAAAACTCGTGATCCTCAGGACGACTCACTCTACCAAATGCCCTTCTATCCTTTTCCTGCGCTCGTTTTTCTTGGCATCACAGGTTGGACACTGATTTATTCGGCTTTTTCGTTTCCGATCCAAGTTGGCGTATTCGCATTGGCACTCGTTGCCGGTTGGCCCCTCTATCGTTGGGCGCGTCACTAAAGCAGCCACACCGACATACTCACAGTCGCCATACTCCATTAAACTGTTGGCGTCTCGACGACACAGCTAGCAGCGTCTGGCTGAAAATTTTTAAAGGGAGCCCTACGATGACCATGGATTTGCTCAGCCTAAAAGGCCGAATGAAAGCTTTTATCGACGAGACGGTCATCCCTGCTGAATCTGCCCTGCTCAATGAGAATTCAAACACTCTCATGGAGGATCTTAAAACTCAGGCTAAAACACAGGGATTGTGGGCGCTGGGGCATCCCGCTGAACTTGGGGGAGGTGGATTGCCGTTCCTAGATTTCGCGCAACTTAATGAAATCATTGGTCGCTCGTATTTTGGCCAAATGGCCGTGGGCTCAATTTCCATGCAAGATTCGATCATGCTTCATCGATTCGGCAGTGAGGCTCAACGCGAAGCGTGGCTTGAACCGTTAGTTGCAGGAGATATCTACCCTTCCGTGGGCTTAACCGAGCCAGATGTCGCGGGCTCCGATCCAACACTCATGCAAAGTCGCGGGGAGCTCGACGGCAACGAGTGGGTAATTAACGGCCACAAGTGGTTCACCTCCGGCGCTAATGTTGCTGCCTTCACCACCGTATTTTGTGAGACAGAGCCGGAGCAACAACGGCACGGAAAGTTTTCAGCGATCATTGTTCCCACCAGTACACCAGGCTACCGAATAAAGCGGGTGGTTAAGACCATGGGAGATACCGTCGGTGGACATTGCGAGCTGGAGTTCGACAACGTGCGGGTCCCCGCGGGCAATTTACTCGGTGAGCGTGGCAAGGGGTTTACGATTGCCCAGAAACGCCTTGGGCCGGGTCGTATTTTTCACTGCATGCGCTGGCTAGGGCAAGCCCAGCGGGCCTTCGAGTTGATGTGTAACTACGCGGGCAAACGCTACGCCCACGGATCATTGCTGTCTGAAAAAGGCGAAATACAGCGGTACATTGCCGAGTCTGCGGCAGAAATTCAGGCTGCACGCCTTATGACCCTAGACGCAGCCCGCGTCATGGATAGTGGTGATGATGCACGCGTACAAATTGCACTGATTAAATTCTGGGGTGCTCGCATGCTGCATAACGTTATTGACCGCGCTATTCAAGTTCATGGCGCCCTTGGCGTTACCGAGGATACCCCCCTTGAATTTATGTACCGAGAAGCGCGTTACGCCCGCATTTATGACGGGCCTGACGAAGTACATCGCATGACGGTGGCCCGAAAATTAGTGCAAGATCCGGTAGGTAATGCGCCTTGGTGAATTCTGAACAACCGAGTCGATAGCGCAAGCGCTCGGGCCGCATATTCGAACGGGCATTTAGGGCCGTCAGACCGGGCCTTGCAATTGCTTTCGTATCTCTCGAGCAACAACCCAAAGGCGGTCTTGGCCCCACAGGGAGACGATGGGTACTCCGTTGTTATCGAGCAGCCGAAAGCTAGGGACCCCCCAGCACCCGGCTCCGTACATGGCGACACGATTTTCCTCCAATAACGATTCCCAACCCGCTTCACCTAGGTGGTTTTTCGCAACCTGCCAGTCTAAACCTGCCACCTCGACAACCTTTTGTAATCCCTTATCGGCTAAAGTATCGACCCCCAGAGCAAACGCATGGCGCAGAAAACTGCTGATAAGTTCAGTACCTTTTCCTTGGCTTACGGCCCAAGGGTAAAGCGAATAACATCGGCGTGCAGGCTCACCAATGGGATCGCTGAAATCGCCATAGTCAACGCCTAGGGCTCGAGCCTCTCGAGCTGCATCCATAAAAATATACATTCCCTTCATTGGCGTAGCCGGGACGCCGCGCATAACCATAGGCAATACCGGACGCACGTTGAGGGTTACTCCAGAATCTTTCGCGAGTTTTACCGCGCGATCAAAAATTACAGCGCTGTAGGGGCTGCGTAATGACGCATATATTTCCATAGTTAGCGAGCCGTCGCTCCGGACACCACCCCAATTGGGCTCCTGACGTGGCGCTAACCATGGCGCGCCATCATTGCGATCGAGTCCTAGCTCCGCCAGTCGTGGTTCCAGGTGATGTAAGCGATCGACCCCCCAATACCACTCACCGCCGTAATAAAACATCGCACCTGAGTAATGTTTAAGCGCGCCTCTGCGCGCGTTTCCCAAGGCCAAAGTTGCATCAACTTCCGTTTCTGAGGCACACCCCAGCTCAGCGGTTAGTCGATCCAGTTCAGAAGCATCATTAGACCAAAGCGCGCGACTCACCGGCTCAACCGCGGGCACGCGATTTACACCACTGGCAGCCGTCAAGATCCCCTGTGCCTTTTTAATCTGCTCAGGTTCAAGTGCATTACTATGCCCAGCAAATTCCAGCCCGTAATCTGGCGCAATTTGATGCGCATCATAACGGGACAATCGAGCAAGCATTTCGGGCTCGGCAACGTTCTTACCGACAGATTGACTCACAAGGTGACAAATCACTTCAACATCGTAGCGATCCGCTATTTTGACGAGCAACTGCGCTGCCAAATGGCTATAGGCGTCGTCAACCTGATGGAAGTATTCGATGATGTGAGGCCGCTTTTTTTTACGCCTAGCCCGCTCTGCGGCCGCCCGACGCTTATTGACCTGCTTTATCGTGAACAATCGCGACATCACCCATGAGGAAATCAAGCGGACTAAGCGACTGGGGTCTGACGTTGCTAACCCTCCCTGATCGTCAAATTTTTCCGTCATATTGTGCACCTAACGGTCGCGGTATAAATCCAACACATCCCCGCCTAGAAGCGCTGACCTCTTTGCGGGACACCTTTTACACCAACATCTGCAGCAACAGTATAACAACACAAATCATCAAGAGATTTTCGAGGCCCCTTACGCCTTTCCAGCCACCTGCCTAACTTTCGGAGCACCGTAAAGCGCTCAGGAGAGCGGCAGGCCTTTAGCAGACAAAATGAACCCAAAATCGCCCGTATACGGCACACAAACCGACACCCTCGATTATAAATAATTTAACCTTTCTTAAATCCATCAAAGGTTAACGGTTGCACCACCAACACAGCTTTTTGGTAACCCTCCAGCAAAGGCTAAACAAGATAAAGCCAAGTTTTCCTAGCCAATGACATCTAGCCGCTCGACCTCCGGTGCACCCGCGAGGAGCGCTCCTACCTGTTGAAAAGCCGCCGCAAAATGTGGGGTTTCACCATGGGCTTTGAGCGCCGCAGCATCGACATACTGCTCCATCACCTTGTACGTTTGGGTATCTGTTGTGCTTCTATGCAGCACGTACAGCGTATTCCCAGGTTCGTCTTCGCGCACGCGGTGTGCAAGCTCTAAAAACGCCGCTTCGAACGCAGCATTTTTACCATCCTGCACCTTGATCGTTGCAATTAATCCTATGGCCATAACTCATTCCTTTCCTCTACCAATAAAACTTTCTAATACCCTGCCGTACCTAAGCACAAGCTTTGGTACAAAGTGCTATCGAGACGCTGGTAAGTCTCTGTGTTGGGAAGGCGCACATAAACCGGGTCTTCGCCCACTTGATCTAAATGAAAACTCTGCTCTCTAAGCTCGGTTTTTAGCAGCTTAAAGGTGCCCGTTGTTTCAAGGGAAAGCTGCAGCCGAATGAACACTGGCCTAGCGTAACCCGGCAGCTGGGCATCAACCAACCGAGCAAAACCTGCCAGGTCAAAATTGTCTGGCGAATCCACCGAGAGCGCAGCCATTCCCGCTCGACCTTCAACGCCCGGCACCTCGACACCATAAACATTAGAAAGGTGAATCTGAAGATGTTGATTAAGCACCTCTGCCACTTCATTGGTTGAAACGTTTTCAGAACGCCAACGAAAAGTATCTCCCGTTCTGTCAACGAACTGAAAGTGGCGAATTCCAAACGCAAAACCGACATCGATTTCTCGAATGAGATCTCCCGTGTCAAACCACTGATCGCCTGGCTTCAAAACATCGTGAATAATCTTTTTCCCGGTCGCGTCTTTATTTGTGTATCCGTCAAAGGCATAGTCGGCCGTAATTTCACCCAGCAAAAGCCCAGGCGTACCTGCCGTCACCTCAATGCAATGACCCTCGTCATTTCTAATGATTTCACTGTTTTCCTGGTCATATGCCACAAGAGCGACTTTGGCAAAGGTTGCGCCAATCGTCCTGTTTTTATTAAAGAAGTTCGCAAAGGTGACATTACCCTCGCTACTGCCATAAATCTCGCAAATTCGTTCGACCGCAAAACGCGATTTGAACGCGTCCCAAACATCAGGTCTTAACCCATTACCCAGCATTTTTTCTAAAGGATTATTTTTTTCTTGTGGATGCTCAGGCTGCTGATTTAAGTAGCGACACAACTCCCCCACATAAATAAAACTGTTGGTTTTAAACTGCTTCACTTCGGACCAAAAATTGGAGGCCGAAAACTGGCGCCGCAGAAATACCGAGCCCCCTGACAAAATAAAAGCGAGCAAACCCGGCCCGAGTCCAGTGGTGTGGTAAATAGGCAAGCAAAGATACAACCGATCGGTGGGCTTCACCCGAAACCCCAGTCGCCCTAACACTGTACTCGCAGCCAGCGCCTTTCGATGCAGCATAATCGCTGCCTTAGGTAGACCTGTGGTGCCAGAGGTGTAGATGTAAAGCGCGACCTCTCCAGCAGTAATCTCTCGAGTTATCGGGATATTTTCGACACCGTGATCAACCATTTCAGCTTTGGCATCTAAACACCAATCAGGACAGGTCGACGTGTCGGCGTCAGAGAACCAAAGATAGGACCCAAATTCGTTCAGTGCCAAAGTTTCCCGACATGCGTCAATGACAGAAGCCCGCTCATCACCAACGATTACATGTGTCGCCCTCGCTGCTTGCACGCAGTGCACCAGACCGGCGCCGGACAGGCTGTTATTAATCAATGCGCAACTCGCACCTACTTTCAACGTCGCTAATAAGCTAAGAATAAACTCAGCCCGGTTTTCCATGAACAAAGCAACAGTATCGCCACGCTGTACGCCACGCGCCTGCAGGACGCGAGCAAAACGATTGATCCATTGATTGAACTCGCTATAGGTCCACTCTCGCCCTTCAAAAAGCAGCATGGTTCGCTCAGGGTGAGCAGCGACCGTATCTTCGAAGGCGCCCCCCACCGATAGGGTGTCCTTGTGTGCAGGCATTTTAAAATTTAGAGCCGGCAAGATGTGGCGCATCTCGCCAAAAACTCGGGCAACCTCTTTAACCTTCCGAATTTTTTCCAACATAGTCATACCCCCAAGCTAGACCCAATCAATCGTATGTAGTCAACCCATCGAAATTCACTCGTCGGGCAAATCCACTACGGGTTGCCAATCTACCGAACGGCTCATAAAACCCACCTTTACCTTAAAACGCATCATGCCATTCGCGAGCAACATAATGTCTGCGGGCTTGTACTCTCCCAAGGGCGGAGCAAAAACTTCACCTTTCCAGATGCTTTTTTCAGCATTTTTAACTTCAAGGTTACGTGCCACGGCGAAACCGACCGCATCAGGTTTTTTATCATTTCGAACAACAACCCCTGTAGTGCTATTGGCATCGAATTGAATCCAAACAGCTTCGCCCTGCCGCTTCCAGATCCCTTCAACCGTGCCAGCCGCAAGTTCTACTGAAAAAACCAATACCAAAATTAAAAAGTTACCGCGGACCATTACCAATCTCCCTATTACTCAGTTTTGGATTACGCGTACCCAACATCGCTGTTAATACACACCGATCATCTTCGTTGTTGCGCGAAAGGGCAAACCGGCCTCTTGGCCAGCTAACAAAGGCAACTTTTCGGGCTGCCATATCACGTCCCAGGCGCCATGCCGTGCAAGCAGCTCCTTCGTCGTTTTTTGCGCTTCCTCAGACAAGTCTAGCCACCGCTTTCGTAACTGCTCCAAACACCACACCCGATAGCGTGAGTAACGTGCGTTTTTATACTCGATGCCATCGATCTGAATATCGAAGCGCTGGCGACCATCACGTACGGCCTCCGCATTCGCGCCCAAGTAAGGTAAGTACCCCGCGCCGATGTCCCGTAATAAGGGCGCTATGTCATCGGGGAGCGTAGCGAGCCAATCACCTTGCAGATCTTCTTGAGTGGTATTCCACAAGCGTGCAACCCATTCAAGCACCGCGGGAGCCGTTTGGCGTAAAATTTCTAAGGGCACGGGATCAAGGGCGAAATGGCGAAAAAAAGGGCCCGCAAGGCCAATATCAGCCAATGACGGCCTTTCACCGAGCAAGTAGGGCCGAACGTTGAAAATCTCCTGCAGTTGACCGAACAAACGCCTCACACTGGCCTCCACGGCAGGAACGTTAATTGATGTCAGGCCGTCACCCACGGTGTAACCCCGACGCTGTCGATAGGCAAGAAAGCGCCGCTTTAACCAGACAGGCAACCAAACCGAGCCCATCACCTCGGTCGCGAGGTGCCATGATGCGAAGCGAGCACCCTCGGGATAGTGCCACCGATAGTGCATCGCTGGGCGCCACCACCACTCATCAGCCCAATCCTCGATAAGGTGCGCGACAAACGCCTGGTCTGGGTCAGGTGGTAGCAGGGCGTTATCGGAGAACCCCGCCTCAAACCACTCGATCATTTTCGTTGTATCTGTGAGCCAACGTCCATCGGAGAGCTGTACGGCGGGCATCTGCGAGACGCCAACCTCCTGTTTCAACTGACGCCCCATGCGTGGGAACTGCATAGACTTGAAGTGATAGGGAATGCCACGGATACGAAAGTAATTTTCCATCTTCCCAGTGAAATAAGAAATATTGGAGCCATAAAGCGTGAGCGCCTGCTGGGCGGCCAGCGACTCAGTCTGTGCAGTCATCGTCAGATAAATCCTTTCACGTTTGTCCCATTACAGATCGCCAACCTTTTATTATTGACGCTATCGCCAGGAACGCCGCAAGAACAACACCCTAATAATTGGCATTATTAATGTCAATATATTCAACCGTATAGCAAGAACACCCTATTCTGTTTATTGTTACTGGCGAAGAACGATTACCCTCTGACCACAGATCCGCAGGGGAACGCCCAAGCGCAAGCAAAAATTAAACAGATCAGTCCATTCATGCTGGGCTTAACCGCAACCCTTTACTCGAGCGGACTATTGTCCAAACAGCCTTATCGCATTAATTCAGTCATTGGAGCCCTTTGTTATGGAAATCAATCAAAAAATTATCGTAGTCACTGGTGCCGGCAGTGGTATTGGCAGAGCCCTTGTTGAAAAATTCATAGCCGAGGGCGCAAAACAAGTCGTCGCCGTCGATATCAACGCCGCAAATGCTGCAAAAACCGCCGAGGCAAACGCCTGTATTGCAATGGCCGCTGACGTCGCGTGCGAAGCCGACATGATTCGAGTCATCGATGACGTTGAGGCTCAGGTAGGTGCTATTGATTTATTTTGTAGTAACGCCGGGTTGGCTGCAGGGCCCAGCGAGCAATCTCCCGATCAAGAATGGCAAATCAGCTGGGATGTGAACGTCATGGCGCACGTCTATGCCGCTCGTCACCTGGTGCCACGAATGATCAAACGAGGGGGCGGTTATTTCCTTAATACGGCCTCAGCCGCTGGGCTGCTTAACCAGATAGGCGGTGCAGCCTATGGTGTTACCAAGCATGCAGCTGTCGGATTTGGCGAATGGTTAGCCCTTACCTACGGCCACCAGGGCATCAAAGTATCGCTACTTTGTCCACAGGCAGTTCGTACCGCCATGACCACAACGGACGCTGATCAAGTGGGTACGGAAGGCCTTCAAGCCGCGGCGGGCGATGGCATGCTTGAAGCCAACGTGGTGGCTGATATCGTAGCGCACGGACTCCAACAAGAGTCTTTCTTAATTCTGCCTCACCCCGAAGTCACAGAGTACATGCAGCGAAAAACAGCAGACTATGACCGCTGGATCAAAGGCATGAACCGGTTTCATCGGTCTCTGGCCGGAGACTAGAAACCTTCATTCTTGACTAAAGCAGCTGAGGTGGACCCACGGCAGATTGAACGCGTACCGAGCCCGCGCAGGCCCCTCAATTCATCCAATGTCGTCCACAGACAAAAGCGTGCCATCGGCATGCTGTCACTGTAGCCGCTAATTCACTTTATTCATTTGCCACCCAATGTCGAGGGGAACCGTCGCCGAATTGAATACGACTCGACTTGCAATTTTGCTGAGTGCACTTTTTTCTGATCCGATGGGCTTCTCGATACCTCAATCTACGAGAATTACCCTCGAGGACTCCATCACTCAGGCCTTGGCCCAGACAGCTCTCATAATTAACCCACGTCCGCCTCAATTCACCGTCATGGGTATAATCTTTGAACCACAGATAACGGTTTAACGGGACGTCCGTCCAGAATAACCCCACCCATATCAACGCATCACTCACAGTTTTCGCTAATCTGTCTTATGCTCACTGCATACTGCAGCTCAACTCCATCGTACAAAGCTGCCCCAACGATTAAATCGACAACGAATGTTTGGAAGGCACCAAAATGAAGCAGATCACACGGCGAAACTTTATCAACGGATCCGCCGCTGCACTGGGCGCTGCCGCCCTACCCTCAGCTCGTGCCTTCGGGCTCGCCGAGAAAAGCGCATCCTATCCACCCAAACTAACAGGGCTCCGCGGTAACCACCTGGGGTCTAACACCCATGCTCATGCGCGAGCATGGAACGCGAATTTCAGCACTGGAGAGGTCATAGAGTCGAAAGAGTCCTACGACCTCGTGGTAGTAGGTGCAGGATTAAGCGGCCTTGCAGCCGCCTACTTTTATCGAGAACAGCACGGACCTGACAAAAAGATCCTTATCCTCGACAACCACGATGATTTCGGTGGTCATGCCAAACGCAACGAACATACGGTCGACGGCCGTAAAATGATTACCTATGGAGGGTCACAAACACTCGTTGAACCCAAAAGCGCTCCCACCGCGGTAAAAGCTCTGTTTGAGGGTATTGGGGTAGACCTCAATCGCTTCGATACCGCTTTCGATCAAAGCTTTTACCGAAACCACGGCTTAGGTGCCACTACCTATTTCAACGCACAAAAATTCGGTCACGATACTGTTGTAAGACACCCCTTTTGCAATTACTACAATTACATTGAGGGGCTGCCCGGAGCGGCTATTTCTGACGAGGCGGCGGTCGCACAAACTCCCTTGTCTGAACGCGGTCAGCAGCAATTATTACGCGTCGTAAAAAGTGGCCTTCACTCACTCGACGTATCACCAGAAGCAATGTCTCGCTATATCGAAACGCACAACTACTTTGACTACCTGACTCAAACCCTAGGTGTCGATGACCCTCTGGTACTCCACATGGCAAGGCATTCAGGTGTCGACTGGTCCAGTGCCAGCACCGAGCTACTTACTATTAAAGAGGCAAAAAGCGCTGGTGCGTTGGGCTTTGCGCCAGTCCCGGTGTACGACGAAGACAATCCGTATATCCATCATTTTCCCGACGGCAACGCAGGGGTCGCCCGTGCCTTAGTAAAATACTTGGTGCCCGCTGTCGCCGAGGGGGCAACAGCGGAATCTTTGGTTAACGCCAATTTTGATTACCGCCAACTCGATCGTTCAACCCATGCAGCGCGAATTAGACTAAATAGCACGGTAGTGAACGTTCACCATATAGGTAATGCAACGGATTCAGACCGCGTCTCGCTTCACTACATTCAGGGCGATCAGGCTTACAAAGTTACGGCCACTCATGTGGTCATGGCCTGCCACAACGCTATGGTTCCGCACATCGTGAGCGACCTACCCCTAGAGCAGGCCGCAGCACTACGGCAACAACTAAAAAGCCCGCTGATTTATACCTCCGTAGGGTTGAGAAACTGGCGCGCGTTTAAGGAACAAGGGATTGGGCTGGCCATGTCTCCCGGCAATATGCACCAAACGCTGTTTATGGATTTCCCTGTGAGCTTGGGGGGTTACCCGTATACCCAAGGGCCAGAAGAACCTTGTGTTATACAAATGATTAGCTGCCCCTATAGTGAGGAGGTAGGAAAACCTCGAAAGGAACAATATCGAGAGGCCCGCTACCGCATGCTGGGCATGAAGTTTGCAAATTATGAGGCGGAAATCAAAAATCACCTCAGCGGAATGCTATCCCCCAATCACTTCAACTTCGATCGAGACGTAGCCAGCCTTACGGTGAACCGTTGGGCACATGGTTACACCGTCCCCGGGCCAGGGGACTCTGCTGCCGAAGGGAGAAAACCTCACGGTCGTATTACGATTGCCAATTCTGATTCAGGGCCAGAAGCCGATGCCATCGTTGCTATGGAAATGGGCTATCGCGCCGTAACAGAGCTGTAGGCTGTAGGCTCCAGCCCTTGCTCTGAACAAATAAAGCGGTTTGAAGCTAGAGTGATCCGACCTTAACAAGCGTTAACCCCGGCAGGCGGTGCAATAACGATAAATTTACATCATTAAAACGATTGTTTAGTTAGGCAAATACTCACAGTAAGAAGGTCAGGTTGGTATTTTGCCACTGGCGATCTAAGCCCCGAAGCGTAATGATCCAGCGGTAGGCAAGCCCCGTACCTGCCTATTAGGAAAATTGTGTGGAGTCTTTCACTACAATTTTTCAAAGCTAACACTCATTTCCCAATGAAGGAGCTACACATGAGATCCATGAATAAACGCCCATTATGGCGCGTTTCAGGGGTTGCTTTGGCAGTCACCCTGGCACAAACAGCAATTGCACAAGACGCAGGGCTGGAAGAAGTCATTATTACCGGTACTCGACTTTCTGACCGATCTGCCCAAGACTCTCCGGTACCCGTGGACGTGATTAGCGGTTCTGAAATGCGCACCAACGGCTCTACCGATTTGCAAGACATGCTGCGCACGCAGGTTCCTTCGTTTGATATCAACGCGCAACCCATTAGTGATGCGGCGACGATCACGCGACCACCCAACCTTCGTGGCTTGTCACCTGACAATGTTTTGGTCTTGGTTAACGGTAAGCGTCGACACCGCGGCTCCATTATCTCCTTTCTGGGCGGCGGTATTTCTGATGGCGCGCAGGGTGTAGACATTGCGTCAATTCCCTCATTGGCACTGAAGCAGGTAGAAGTTCTTCGTGACGGCGCCTCGTCACAATATGGTTCAGACGCTATTGCCGGTGTTTTGAACTTCATCCTCAGAGATGACGCAGAAGGCTTTGAAGTTGTTGCTCGCTATGGCTCTACCTTTGAAGGCGACGGCGATAACTACATGGTCGCCGCTAATTTGGGCCTGCCCCTGGGTGACCGAGGCTTCGTCAACATCACCGGCGAAATGCGAGATGTCGAGGGCACCGTCCGATCAGTAGTCAGAAATGACGTGGCTTTCGCTGCGGCCAATGGTTATTCGCCAGTTTCTGATTTTCAGGCGATCAACACCTA
>JAQXAF010000030.1 GCA_029253085.1 Luminiphilus sp.
GCCGCAACCGCTGCCGCGTTGGTAGGCTGACAGTAGCCTGAAGAAATACGACGGACATTGGCAGTCTCTCCGGCTTTTTCAACGGCTACGCAATCACCTCGCACAATTTCCGTTTGATCGGTGACCACCTGCGCCATTCCCATGGACCCTAGGTCGATGGTGTACAACATGCCCTGCGTACTTCCTTGGGAGCTCGAGGCGATTGCGCCACCCGCTGCGGCACCGACAAGGGCATTACGCGCCTTCTTCTTCTTGCTTTTACCCCCGGCACTCGCCAATCCGAGAGCACCGCCGACAACAGCGCCGCGAGGCACCGCACCGCTGTTGAGATTCACCGTCTCTTTTTGCACGACCGTTCCGTATTGAACGGTTACGTTTTGCCCCTTTTTTTGCGCCTGAACTGCCGGCACAGCGACTAAAAATGATGCAAACACAAGGGTAGTAACAAAAGATGGGGTACCGCGCATAATTAAATTCCTCTTTTGATTAATTCCAACGAACTGATTATGTGTCGCCCAGGACATTGAAAAGCTGTGCTCAACATATGCGTAACTACAGCCTATGGAGTCTCGGCATTCAGACTGGCGCCTAACCGTTGGCTCGGTCCGCCCCTGTCGTCGTCAAATCACTTCAGGGTGACCCTAAGAGTTCTTCGTAAGAAAAATTCTATCATAGGGTTTCGAAGTTTAATTTACCAAAACGCGACAACTTTTTACACAAAAAACGACAAAACGGGCCTACATTGAGACAACGTAGATGTTGACTCTTTCCGACGTGGTAACGGCGTGCGGCCTTGGAGCCATTTTTTTCCCGAGCCATAACCCAGCTCGCCAAGTTTGTCCGTCTGTACTCAAAAATTTTTGAAGCCGCTCCCGCTCGAACTTGGGAGGCCCTTTTATATTGTCGCGCCAGTGGTTTGTTTTGCAATGCTAGAGGCAGTACACGGGCTGGGCTCGGCTGAGTCAATTGGTAAATTTTTCAAAACCACCAAAAAAACAGGTTTAAATCACGACTGACAGATGAGTGGCTTGGGGGATAGTCAATGGGAGCCTCGAAGGCACTCTGACGCAAAGCTTGACCATTGCGCAAAAGTAAAAGCCTGCCGTATCGTCGGCGACGAGGCGACTGCCACTTTATCGACTTATCGGCATATACTGTGGCGGCAATAGCACCGCGGGAACGAACAGTGCCGGTGCATTGGTACCGAACATAACTTTACAGTGCCTTTGCAACGAGTACGGAGTGTCCGGAACATAACCACTCAGGAAGTTAACATGCAGACTGCGGCAACGTTATTCAGCACTCGTGGCTACTGGCTGACGATAACTGCGGCCAGCCTTGCCATGCTGGTCATCGCGCTTTACTACCAATATGCCCTCGGTGAAGAGCCCTGCCAGGTCTGCATTCAGGCTCGTCTTTGGGTGTCCGCTTTACTTCTGGTCAGCGTGACTTTTATGACACTCCCCCAAAACCGCCACTTGAAATTCTCTGGCAACCTTTTGGCACTAGCTTGCGCCGCAGGGCTGGGAGAACGCGCCTGGTTCCTTTATCAGCTAGAGAACGGAAAGGGGGATGGCAGCTGCGAATTTCAGCTCGGCATGCCCGATTGGTTTGCCATTGATCAGTGGTTTCCCTCATTATTTGAAGTGCGAAATTTGTGCTCTTTTACTCCGGAAATGCTGTTTGGGCTGAGCATGGCGGAGGGGCTTCTGCTCATCGCTGGGCTACTCACAGTTGCCATCGGCTGCGCGCTCATTTGCAATCTAATGACAGCTAAATCTAGATCCACCAACGCCTCCCAGTAGTTCAAAAAGAAGAGCAACCTCAATGCCAGCGAGAGCGCGGACTTGGCCACCATGATCAAAGCCTACAATATTAATGGTGCTTACACGATGGGACTGAAACAGCAGCGAGGCAGCCTCGAGGTGGGCAAACGCGCAGATCTAGTGATACTCGATCACAATCTTTTCGAGCTGAGGCCTTATGAAATCTCTGATGCCGCTGTGGTTGAGACGATCTTCGCGAGTGAAACCGTCTTCAAAATCGACGCTCACTGAGCCCGAGATAATACTCACTAAGTAACGGGCTAATCCGGCACTAGGCCATTCCAGCGTAGACTTCTTTTATAACCGCATGCGCCAACATGACGTCTTCGTGAGTGGTATCAAACTGCCCCACCTGAAATCGAATGACTTTCTGATCCTGCCAAATACTCTGGGTCAAATAAATACGGCCATCGTCGTTAATCGCATCGACCAACTGCTGCTGCACACTGTCGTCGCCTTCGCACCGAAAAGAAAAAAGACTGAGCACAGGTTCACTCGTAATAAAAAACCCCGGGGTTTGCCGTATAACCTCGCACAGCTCCTGCGCCCAAACCACATGGTTGCGCAGTCGAGTTCGCAAATCTTCCAAACCATAGGATCGAATTAAAAACCAGAGCTTGAGGGCCCGAAATCGGCGACCCAAAGGAATGGTCCATTCCGAAAAATTCGTAATATCCTCTCGGCTAGTCGTTAGGTATTCAGGCTGAATTTTCAACGTATCAATTTGTGCTTTCGCGTCTCTGAGAAACTGGACGGAACAGTCGAATTGCGCTCCCAGCCATTTATGCGGGTTAAATACTATGCTGTCAAAATCGCTGACGCCTTCCCATAAGCCGCGTCGTAAGTCAGGGCAAATCATCGCCGCACCCGCCCAAGCCGCATCGACATGGGTGTATAGATTCTCGTCTTTGGCAATAGCTGCAATCATTTCAAGGTCGTCGCAGGCTCCAATGCTCGTTCCCCCGGTGACCGCAATAATACCTGCGGGATGGTATCCGGCGGCTCGATCGGCACTGATAGCGCTACGCAGCGCGTCGCCGTCTAAAGTGTGGAGCGAACCCTGAGTGGGAAGCTTCACCAAATTGGCCTGCCCAATACCGGCAATCCAGCACGCGCGGTCAATGGATGAGTGGACCTGTTCGGAGCAATAAATTCGAATTTTTCCCTGCTCTGAAAGCCCTTGTGCGTTGCCAGTAAAACCCGTCGCTCGCTCTCGCATAGTGAGCACCGCAGAGAGCGTCGCCGAGGACGCGCTGTCCTGAATTACCCCGGTATAACCAGTAGCAATACCTAAAGCCTGTCGCAGCCAATCCACCATGACCTGCTCCATCTCTGTGGCTGCAGGAGATG
>JAQXAF010000031.1 GCA_029253085.1 Luminiphilus sp.
ATGGTGGTTCCAGAGGGCTCGCGAACTACACCGGCACCGTCATATTCTGGAACGATGCCCTCCAGTAAATTGAAGACAGCTTCATACAGAGCCACGTCAACGACCTGCCCCTCGCCGGATTTAGAACGTTGAATTACGGCAAGCAAAACGCCCAGGGCCGCGTGAATAGCGGCGGCGGTGTCACCCAAGGAAATATTCGGGCGGACTGGGGCTTTACCCGGTTCACCATTGATGTATCTGAAGCCGCCGTAGCCCTCAGTAACCGACGCGTAGCCGGGCTTAGATGAATACGGGCCGGTTTGACCGTAGCCGGAGATACGGGTGTAGATAATTCCGGGGTTTACGGTTTTCACCTTCTCGGGGCCCAGTCCCCACTCCTCCATAGCCCCTGGTCGGAAGTTCTCCACGACGATATCGGCCTTGCAAAGCAAATCAAAGGCCAGCTCTTGGCCCCGTTTAGATTTTAGATCCAAGGTGACGCTTTTTTTGTTTCTTGCTAGGGAGTGGTACCACAGCGACATGCCATCGCGAACTTCCCGCCACTGGCGTATGGGGTCGCCTGTGGGCGGCTCAACTTTGATGACTTCCGCGCCAAAGTATCCCAAGATTGTGCCGGCAAATGGGCCTGCCAGCAGCTGGCCCATTTCGACTACGCGTAAACCTTCAAGTGGGCGTTCACCGGTCATGCTAGTTTCCTCAATAGATCGGCGAAACCTACAGAGGCTTCACCCAAACCACAATAGTCCGTGGAGTAAGCACCCGAATCTGCATTGGGTCGCAGGGATTACCGTCAGCGGCTTGTTGCTGGTTTTCAGGCGTGCTGACCGCATAGTACTGAGTTTAGTCTTGGGACGTCCATGGGGGCATTCTCCGCGTTGAGATTTTTGATTTTTGGGTTTGTTCAAGACCGGCTCTAAAAGCCAGTCTCCTCTGCGATTGAGCGATTGTGTGAAGTCGCGATTACAGGAGCGGGTCGCTTGAGTAGGAGCTACGTCAACTTGTCACTTTACCCGCGACATTCAAGGGAAGTGATAGGGTCAGGCACTCATTTTCTTTCCTAGCATCACGGCTTATAAGTTGTATAACATCACGCCAGTGAGGCGCGCCCTAGCTCCAAGGCGAGTGTTGTCAGCCGAGTATTGTGAACCCAGTGCCACAGGTCGAACCTGTAAAAGCACGCAACAACTCATAGGAAGAATGACCCTGAGGTTTTGAGTTAACCATGAGATTACATGCCGATTTAACGCGCCGTGCTGTTGTGAACAGCCTTGAACTAGAGTGGGTGGCGTCCCCAATGGCGGGGGTTCATCGGCGGATGCTGGATCGCAAGGGTGATGAAATAGCCCGGGCAACTAGCATCGTGCGCTACCAGCCCAAGTCCTTTTTTTCATCTCACACACACAGTGGCGGTGAAGAATTTTTAGTGCTTGAGGGGGTCTTTTCTGATGAGAGCGGTGATTACGGTGCGGGGACTTATGTTCGAAATCCTGTTGGCTCAAGTCATACCCCTTTTTCTAAAGAGGGCGGCACAATATTCGTCAAACTGCAGCAGTTCCACCCGAGGGACCAGCAACACGTATGTGTTGATACCAAGGCAGCGTTATGGCGTCAGGGGCTGGTAGAGGGCACGCGAGTATTGCCATTACATCAGTACCGAGGCGAGGTCGTATCGCTGGTTGATTGTGCTCAGGGAGTTGCTTTTCCCGAATGCAGGTATCCGGGCGGTCAAGAAATTTTGGTTCTTGAAGGTGAGCTAAACGATCATTTAGGCGTCCATAAAAAAGGCACCTGGCTAAGAAATCCACCGGGAAGTTGTCAACAACATGGCAGCGATCATGGTTGCTTGCTTTATGTCAAAACGGGGCACCTAATCTCCGGGGCCTTGGCGCTGTAACTGCCGAGACGATGGCCTGCAATGGATCTCCGACTAGCTCTATGCCGAAGAAATGCCCTATGCTTCGACGGCCAGCGCGACAGGCAAAGAGCTGGGAATATCCCAGCGCCCTGGCGCTGAGAAACGTATGATTTTCTAAATTGCGCAAGTCGGGGAAAGCGCTTTTCCTGCTGAGGCGCAGAATTTTATGTCATCGCATCTGTTGCCACGCGCTATAAACGCAGGGCGGCAGTGGGTAAAAATCGATCATCGCAAGGCATGAATTACAGGCTTTGCGTCAAGGCACTAATGGAGCGTTATGAACACAGTGGTAACTGCAATACCTGAACTTCTAAAGGAACTGCCGCCCGATGCTGAGGCCGTTCCTGCTTGGCTAAAAAGTGCCCTGCAAGTGCCTCGCGAGGAGGGCTGGGTGGATTCAGGGGGGTGCAAAATTCATTATTTTCGCTGGGGTAACCCAGAGAATCCAGGATTGTTATTAATGCATGGGTTTCTGGCGCATGCTCGATGTTTTGCCTTTATTGCGCCGTTTCTCGCAGAAAATTATCACGTTGTGGCTTTCGACCTATCGGGTATGGGTGATTCAGGGGTGCGGGAGCATTATCCCGATGCGGTTCGTGCTGCTGAAGTCGAAGATGTGGCTCGCGCTACGGGATTGTTTGATCATGAGATTAAGCCGATTGTGATCGCACACTCTTATGGGGGGCATGTGGCGTTGACTGCCATGGCAGACCGTCACCAACTGTTCGGTGGTTTAATCATTTGTGACTTGATGGTCTTGCGTGCTGAGCGCCTCAAAGCGCACTTTTCGGAGGGTAGACCGCTGCCTTCTGATCCATCGCGCCCCAATCGCATTTACCCCGATTATGAAACCGCAAAGGGTCGCTTCGTCCTTTCGCCCAATCAGCCGGTCAGCGTTCCCAGTCTTTTTGACTACATGGCGTATCACTCTTTGCGGCGAGTAGATGAGGGCTGGCGCTGGAAGTTCGATACCAGCGTTTTTCAGAGCGACTTTGGTCAAGAGGAGCGTATGTTTGGCCAAGGCAAGATTATTGCGGCGACACCGGGGCGAAAAGCCGTAGTGTACGGTCAAGACAGTGTTTTATTTGATGACGATTCCGCAGTTTATCTTCGAGAGTGCGGAGCGGTAGACGTTCCCATGATAGGGATCCCAGGGGCGCGACATCATTTGATGCTGGACGAGCCTATAGCCTTTATCAGTGTGTTGCGCGGAATTGTGGAGCAATGGGCCGTGCCTGCTGTTTGAGTCAAAGCTGGGGTGCTGAGTAGAGGTAGGGATGCGGCTTTACTGCGGTGCTTCATGACCGACCCTGAGCAGGCTTGACCGGTGCTGAATAGGCTTGACCGATGCTGAATAGGCTTGACCGGTGTTAGACAGGCGTTCACTCGGAGTCATGGACGTAACGAACCGCATTGAGATACCAGGTTTGCGGGCCTGAAGGGCTCTCTATAACGACCTCTGTATCGATGGACTTTCCTAGCAAGGCACGGCCCAACGGGGAGTCACAGCTCAGCTTCTGCGCACTGAGGTCGAATTCATCGGGGCCAACAATCCGCCAGTGGTGCACTTCGCCTTCAGCATTTTCGAGGGTTACGTAGGCGCCGAAGTAAGCTTTGTCGGGGTTGGTTGGCGCCGACGTAACAACAACGAGTTCGTCGAGGCGCTTGCGTAAAAAGCGAACCCTGCTGTCGATTTCGCGTAGGCGCTTTTTGCCGTAAATATAATCACCATTCTCCGAACGGTCGCCGTTAGCGGCGGCGGCCTGCACCGCGGCTGTAACTACCGGCCGCTCTACCTTCCAAAGTTCCTTGAGCTCTTCGCGTAAGCGTTGCTCGCCTTCAGCCGTTATGTAAGGAGACCCCTTAGGTCTTGGTGGGCGATAGCGCGACAATTGAACAC
>JAQXAF010000047.1 GCA_029253085.1 Luminiphilus sp.
CGCTTCTCTGCGGGTAACTCGGTCACGTCGACGCCATCAAATAGGACGCGACCATGAGAAGGCATAATCAAACCCGAGATAATATTTAGGAGCGTTGTTTTACCACACCCCGAGGGCCCAAGTAGCGCATAGGCGCCGCCCTCTTCCCAGACATGGTTCATAGTCTTTAGCGCAAAATCGTTCTTCCCCGCCCCGTTGGAATTATAAGAATGTGCAAGGTCTGACAACGTGATCTGAGCCATTAATCGTCTCCTAACCCAGGCTATCGCCACAGGCGACTAAACACCCTGCTGCGTCAAATAAATACAGATGCGCGATGTCGAGCCACAAATCAATTACCTCTCCTACTGCCCTTGTGTGCAAGCCAGGCACTACGGCAACCCAGGTAACCTCGCCGTATTTAAGATGCAGAAAAGTCTCCGATCCAGTCACCTCAATGGCCACCAAGGTACAGTGCAAATGCGCCGCTTGTGGCGCTGACTCAAGCACTTCAGGACGTTGGATTTTTATGTGATGCGCGCGAAACCCCACGGTATATGTACCATCAGAAAGTCCGGCCCACTGATCGGGGATGTGCAGGGCCTCGCTACGGGCCAAAGATAAGGAGTCACCGGCTTTTAAACCGGCAATAAAATTCATAGGGGGATCCGAAAACACCCGAGCCGTAATCAGCGTTGCTGGCTGGCGGTACACCGATAACGTGGCGCCAAACTGCGTGACTTGTCCCTCCCAAAGCGTTGCAGTGTTGCCACCAAGCAATAGCGCTTCTTCGGGCTCTGTGGTGGCATAAACAAAAATACTGCCTGCTTGCTCAAAAATACGGGGGATCTCAGCGCGTAATTCTTCGCGCAGTTTATAATCCAAATTAGCCAGCGGTTCATCTAACAAAACCAGCTCAGCCTCTTTCACCAGCGCCCGAGCTAAAGCGCAACGTTGCTGCTGCCCACCTGACAAGGATAAGGGCCTGCGTTGTAAAAACGGAGTTAACTTGAGCATGTCCGCCGAAGCACGTACCGCACGATCGATCTCTCTTTTAGACTCGCCCTTCAGCCGCAGCGGCGACGCAATATTGTCGTAGACCGTCATGCCCGGGTAGTTGATAAATTCCTGATAAACCATGGCGACATTGCGTGCCTGCACACGCTGTGTCGTGACATCAGTACCGGATGATAAAATCCTCCCCGTGCTTGGCTTGTCCAGGCCCGCCATTAGTCGCATTAAAGACGTCTTTCCAGAGGAAGTCGGACCAAGAAGTACATTCATGGTCCCCTTTTCGAGGAGCAGGTCTGTGGGTGCAATATGGAGCTGCCCATCAACGACTTTTGAAACACCCTGTAATTCCAATGACATTATTTTTCCCGGTATCTACAACTCAAGCCTAGGTGCTTTACGCTGCGTGGGTGCTGACTTCCCTATTCACTTAGAAACCATCAGTGCCAACGGTTAGGTCTCCAAATAGTGCCTATTTATCGTCAGCGACTAAAACCAGCGCCAGACAAACCCCATCAACTCAAGCCATCTTCGCTTAGCCCTCCCGATGCGAATATTGCGGGATGCCAGTGTACGCTGTGCCAGTCATTCCACTCAATATAGGCTGTTGCGGGGGAACCCGCGTATATTTAAGCGTGTGACTGGTAGAGCATTAGCCTAGGCTTGGCGAAAAATAAGACTGACGCGGCAGCGTCCTCGCACAGCGCCGGATTTGTTTCGACCTAAACACAAACTCGCCGCGAGTATTGGAGAAAAACTATGAGCGATCATTCTATGGTACTGGTGTCTAAGATCGATAGAGTCTGCACTATCACCCTCAATCGACCGGACGATCTCAATCCCTTGTCTTGGCAAGTTCTGCGCGAGATAGAAATCGTTTTGGATGGCGCGCTT
Source organism: Luminiphilus sp. (assembly GCA_029253085.1). Classification (GTDB taxonomy): domain Bacteria; phylum Pseudomonadota; class Gammaproteobacteria; order Pseudomonadales; family Halieaceae; genus Luminiphilus. The sequence goes on from JAQXAF010000047.1 coordinate 1,885, forward strand.
CACGACGATAACACTGGAGTCATTGTCATCGCAGCCGCAGGCAAAGCATTTTCTACCGGTTACGATCTGCGCGAGGAACATTGGATCACATCACAGTACCCTGCCAACTTCCCTGATCATGTTGATATTCGGCAAGATCGCGATGATGTCCACACCATTGTCGATTACTGGATGAAAATGTGGCGCTACCCAAAGCCTATCATCGCCAAAGTTCAAGGCGACTGCCTCTCCGGTGCAGGAGAACTGCTGGGGGTTTGTGATTTAGCCGTGGTCAGCGAGCGAGCTCGATTTGGCCACCCGGCCGGAAGAGACTTGGGAATACCGCCGTCAATCATGTTCTGGCCCATGCTGATAGGCTATCGAAAAACTAAGGAGCTGCTTTACACATCTCGGCTCATCAACGCCCACGAGGCAGAAAAAATTGGTCTAATCAACGAGGTAGTCGCTCACGAAGATTTGGATGCGCGAGTTGCACTACTGGCGGCTCATATCGCCCGAGCCCCCTCCGACAACCTGTCAATACTGAAAGAAGTTTCTAATACTTGGTTCGAAAATATGGGGATGGAGCCTTCGGTGCGTCGCGGAGCAGATCTCGATGCTATTTACCATCAGTTCGATAGCTTTAAAGATTTTTTTCGAACCCTTCGAAAAGAAGGCGTCAAAGCCGCCTTTAAAAAGCGGCGTGAGCTCTATGGCTAAAACGTCATCTATTGCGAAAACTCATACGACATTGCGCTTTGAGCCGAGGTAGCCACCTGGCTACGCCTTATGAATAATACAAAATAGATGAGCTCAGCTGCTGCAAAAAGGGCAGCGTACCCAAGCACCTTAAAGGGATAACTATTTTTAAGGAGTTACTATGGATCTTCCAATCGGCACCAGCTACGAAGAGATTTGTAAAAAATTCGCGTGGGACATTCCTACGCATTTTAATATTGCGGACGCGGTCTGCGATCGCTGGGCCGACGATACCCACCGTATCGCCATGACTCACGAATCCTTAGATGGCAGCACTCAGGAATATAGCTTTGCTCAGATAAAAGCCTATTCCAATCAATTGGCCAACTTATTTGGTGAACTCGGGCTCCAGGCTGGAGATCGCGTACTGGTGATGCTCACTCAGTCACCCGAGTGCGCGATCTCCCATATCGGCTGCTTCAAGGCCGGTATCGTGTCCTGCTTGGCGTCGGTTTTATTTGGTCCTGATGCAATTAGACACCGACTGCTGGGGAGTGGCGCTCAGGTCTGCATTACCAATCGAGCAAATATTGGAAAGATCACGGAAATCATGGATCAGTGTCCGTCCCTTAAACACATTATTGTTACAGACGAGGGGGCACCCACTCACGCCCTGTCGTTCTGGAAAACGTTGGAAGGCCAATCGACGAGCTTTATAAACAAGCCCACCCGGGCAGAGGATACCGCCTGGATCAGCTACACCTCGGGCACTACAGGCCAACCAAAAGGGGTACTCATGCCTCACCGGCTACTGCTGGGCAACAAGCCACTATTTGAGTACTACTACGACTACGGACCCAAGAAAAATGATGTTCTGTGGTCACCTGCAGACTGGGCTTGGATTGCAGGACTCATTAATATCTTGCTGATCGGCTGGTACTCAGGGTGCCGTGTCGTCTCGACCGACATGCAGGGCTTTGATGCCCAAGCTGCCTTCAGGATTCTAGCGCAGCACAAAATTACCGTCTCTTTACTGACACCTACGGTTCTTAAACTCATGCGCCAGGTAGATGCACAAGCCGCACAGGATATTGACCTGAGGGTGGTATTAAGCGGCGGCGAAGCCGTAGGTAAAGAGCTGGCCCTTTGGGCCGATAAGCGCTTCGGGCTCACGATTAGCGAAGGCTTTGGTCAAACGGAATGCAATGGCATGATCGGCACCAACCCCCGGCTTATGGAGGTGCGCCATGGGTCGTTGGGCAAAGCCATGCCCGGTTCAATTTGCGGGATCGTTGATGACAGTGGCCAAGAGGTGGCGACGGGAACAAAAGGCAATATCGCCATAAAGCGCCCCCACCCCGCCATGTTCTCAGGCTACCTTGATAACCCAGACGCCACTGCCGCGAAGTTCATTGGCGACTGGATGGTTACTGGAGACCTTGGGGAGCAAGACGAAGACGGCTACCTCTGGTTTCATGGCCGCACCGACGATGTTATTACCAGTTCAGGCTACAGGATTGGTCCGACCGAAATCGAGGACTGCCTCCTGAAAAGTGACGCCGTGCAGCTGGCGGCTGTTGTTGGTGTGCCCGATGAACAGCGAACCGAACTCGTCAAAGCCTTTGTAGTTCTAGCCGAGGGATTTAATCCAGATGAAGCACTCGCGGAATCTTTGAAACAGCTGGTTAGACAACACCTCGCTAAACATGAAGTGCCCCGACTGATTGAATTTGTTGCGGCTCTGCCGATGACCACGACGGGAAAAATTATGCGGCGAGCACTACGAGATCAGGGAATTTCTACAACAGGCGACATAAATCCATCCTCCGGATAAGTCGCCGTTTTATTGAGCTGGCTAAAACTTTTAGCGTACTGAAACGACCGGGCTCTTTAAAATTCAAAGACCTACCATGACGGCAACAGCATCGCTCGGCCTTTACCCTTGAGACATAGAGCATGCCACGTGAACAACAGGGAGACTGCCACACGCCTCCCCTTTTTGATGCACTAAGATGTCTCGGTTACTCTGGTACTTCTGCGATTCAATAATGAAGAGAGGCTATTTCAATGCGAGCAGCCCTAAGAGAACTCATCGCTATCATCAGCTTACCCCTACTCTATGGCGTTTTATGTCTGCCACTGACAAACCTGCTTCTCGCGCAATATCCCGAGGAGGTCAATCGCTTTGGCGGCACACAGAACACCGGGTTGGTTATTGCCATAGAGTGCCTGCAACTGATCAGCTTGATCATTTGTGGTTTTGCAGCTCGAATGATCGCGGGAGCAAGCTCAAGGCTCAGGCTGATACAACTGGGGATGACACTTGAAATGCTGGCCATCGCTGTATGGGTAGAACTTCAATATTGGGACGCCATGCCGATTTGGCACCACTTCGTCTTCTTCGCCCTGATTATTTTTGGCCTGGCTATGGGGAGCGCCCTGGCAGACCGATGGCAACCCGCTCGATCTTGATCGGCGGGCATCAGCTGAGCATATTTTGCCCAGAGCGGCGCACTAAAATCGAGTTATCGACTCGCTTCGAAGACGTAGGCAGCCAGGGCATCAACCTCCTCGGTACTCAGCTGTCCTCCGTAAGCCGGCATCGCACCCACCCCTTGAGTGATGGCACTGCGCAGCTGCATCAGACTCGGCTTTAAGGTATTGAAACTAGGTCCAATGACCCCGAGGGCATTGGCCTCCTCGAGGCTGTGACACACACCACAGCCAGGCTGAGCCTTGGCCATAAAAATATTTTTACCCTGCAGCGCCTGATCAGACAACACCAACGATGGCTTAGCGACAACG
>JAQXAF010000064.1 GCA_029253085.1 Luminiphilus sp.
TCAGAAGGAAACTAATACCCTGTTGCTTTGGGCCTGAGTCGTCAGTTCTAACCAAACAAAAAATCCAGTCCGCCGCATCAGCTCTTGTGGTCCAGATTTTTGAGCCAGTAACTTTAAAAGAATCACCATCATCCTCGGCCTTGGTCTGCAGATTAGCTAAATCCGAACCCGCGAACGGTTCTGAATACCCCTGGGCCCAACGGATTTCACCCCGACAAATAGCGGGTAAATGCTGTTGCTTTTGCGCCTCGGTCCCAAAGACCAAAAGTGCGGGACCCAGCATCCAGAGCCCCTGATCATACAGTGGGGGACGACAGCCCAAATCCTGCATCTCCTCTCTCAACACAGCTGCATGATCGGCACTCAGGCCCCCTCCTCCATAACGTACTGGCCACTCGGGGGCAGTGAAGCCGCGATCTCTTGCCGCCTCAAACCATTGACGGGCATCGTCGCTATGAAAGTTTTTGTTGCGGCCACCCCATATCTGCTCTTTCTGAACAATGGGTTGGCGCTGAGAGATGGGGCAGTTTTTCTGTAACCACGATTTAATTTCTCTGCGAAAAGAAACCGCTGTATCAGTATTTTTCATAACAACTGTGCACTCCGAGGACGGTTTCGCAGCCATAGTGCGCCCATAGCCCCACTATGCTTACCCTCCTATCACACAATGTCATCGTCCTTTTTGTCTACGCCCTCTTGCCAGCAGCTTTTGACCAAGCTAACCCTTTACCCTTAACTTACCCTAGCGAGAAATTTCAAAGCCGAGCCATCATTCTAGCGAACAGGCTCAGCGCGAATTGAGAGGAGATTTGAAGTGGCGAAAGCAACTGAATACGGCTTGGGACCCAACACCTTTCCCCGGGGCTGGTTTGTCGTGGCAGAGAGCCGGGAGATAGATGCCAGCCCAATAGGAGTCACCTTTTTTGATCGAGATTTTGTTATCTATCGAGGAGAGAGTGGCAATCCAATCATGCTCGACGCCTACTGTAAGCACATGGGAACGCACCTGGGTAAAAATACCAGCGCCATGTTAATCGTTGCTGATGTGGGTGGTAAGCGCATTGAAGGCGACGCAATTCGGTGCCCCTACCACGGCTGGCGTTACAACTCAGAGGGCCATGTCGATGACATTCCCTATCACGATGGACCCTGCCCAAAATCTGCCTCTATCAGATCCTACCCGGTAGTCGACAATATGGGCTGCATCATGATGTGGTTTGACGAGCAAGGTAACGATCCGCTTTATCCACCACCTTACCTTCAGCAATGGGATGAAGCCGGGTGGGTTCATTGGAATCTGGATCATTTACCCGAACTGGACATTCACCCTCAGGAAGTTCTCGATAACATGGCCGACAATCGGCACTTGGGACCGACCCACGGCGCACCGTGCGAATACTTTGAAAACGAAATAAAAGACCATGTGCTTATTCAACGTCAGGGTGGACCGATGACCCTCTATGGCGGTGTCATGCTTTACACCACCACCTGGTATACCGGGCCAGGCGTGCTTTTAAGCAAACAGGTTTGGGGGGACACAACGCAGTTTGAGATGATTTCCAATACACCCGTCTCGGATGGTCGAATCAAAGCCTGGCACGGCTGTCTGGTAAAAGCTCAGAGTGAGACCATCACTGAAGACGATCGGAATATGGCAAGACAGGTTCAGGCCGGCGCACTTGAGGCGTTTTCAAAAGATTTTGAAATTTGGCAGCACAAAGCTCCCGCGCTCAGACCGATGGCCATGAAAACAGAGGGGCCCTTCCTCAACAATCGAAAGTGGTACGGCACTTTTTACGGCGATGCTGGGGGTGAACTGATAGGGCAATCACCATTAAACGGGCTTTATCACGTTCCCGGCGTAGCCACTCCGGCACAGCGCGAGCACGCCATTGATCAGGGAATACCTATTTGAAGGTCTACGGCCATAAAAAGACTCTAAGCTAACGGGGTGTGATGCAGAGTGCTAGACTGCCGGCCTCACAAGACCTGTGCAAACTAGAAAGCTAGGAAAAACATGAGTAATGAGGACATCAGGGGGCCCTCCCGGGCATGGCTGCGCCAACGTATTGCCTACCCACTAGCTTTTATTACTGCGGCCGCGGCGATTACTGCTGTATTACTCGGCTCTGAATCCAAGCTTGATACGACAATTGGTGAAAACACCGCAATCGCTGTCCGTAGCCTCGAGATAACCTTGGAGACTGTTGTGCTCAGCGTGCGGTCCGAAGGGACTGTGCAACCGAGTATAAAGACCAATCTTGTCGCTCAAGTCTCGGGAGAAGTGGTTTACGTGAATGATGCATTACGGGCCGGTGGTCGCTTCTCCGCGGGTGACTCACTTCTAAGGATTGATCCTCAGGACTATGAGCACGCAAATCTACAAGCCACCGCAAACCTGCAACGCGCAGCAGCAGAGGCTGACTATTTCAGTGCCGAGAATAAACGCTTAATCACGCTATCAAAGCAAGATATGGTAAGCGAGTCTCAGCTTCGCGACGCCCACCGCGCCGCTGACGTCGCTCAGGCGAGCCTACTTGATGCCCAGGTGCAACTCAGCAATACCCAACTCAATCTAAGACGAACGGAAATCAAAGCACCTTATGACGGCCGTGTCGCATCAGAACAGGTTGATATCGGTCAGTTTATTGCGCGCGGCGGTGTTATTGCGCAACTGTACGCAACGGAACAACTTGAAGTTCGCCTTCCCCTCGCTGACAGTCAGTTGGGCTTTCTGGATCCTCTCATTCTCGAAACCGGAATCTACACCTACACCGCAGCACCGCGTGTGTCTTTGAGCGCCAGCTACGCCGGCAAAAAACATATGTGGAACGGTAAACTCCTTCGCTCAGAGGGCGCGATCGATCGCCAGAGTCGCGTCGTATACGTGGTCGCTCAGGTCGACGATCCAAAAAGTCAGCATGGCATTGACCTGCCCGTTGGTTTGTTTCTCGAGGCGAAGATTTCAGGCATCAGAGTGGAAAACGCCGCCGTCATACCACGCTCAGCCGTTCGGGAAGGCAACCGCGTGCTCGTGATCTCCTCAGATAACACCCTGCACTTCAGGCAAATTGAGGTGCTACGTTACGAAAATGAACGTGCCGTTGTAACCTCCGGGCTCACCGCTGGAGAGCGCATTTGTCTGTCGCCTTTGCAATATGTGGTCGATGGCATGTCCGTGACCTTGGCCAACTGAGTTATTAACGATGAAAGGCCTCATCAGCTGGTTCGTACGTAACCCAATAGCAGCCAACCTGCTTATGTTTTCGTTGGTCGTGGGTGGGCTTTTGGGACTGATCGATGTCCGAAAAGAAGAATTTCCCAACATCGACGTACCAACAATCACGGTCAGTGTTCCGTATTTGGGGGCGGCACCCTCAGAAGTTGAGACCGGTGTCTGCATTCGTATCGAAGAAGCCGTTCAGGGTATTGAAGGCATTGAAAAGATAAAAACCCAAGCCGCAGAAAATAGCTGTGTTGTTGCCTTGGAGCTTACCAATGCCTCTTATCAAGATCGTGCGCTCGACGATGTTAAAGCCCAAGTAAATGCCATATCAACCTTCCCTGCCAACACGGAAAGGCCCGTAGTCGCATTAGTCAGTTTGCGCTCTGTTGTCATGTACATCGCCGTCTCCGGAGAGACGGACGAGCGATCACTGAAAAATCTGACTGAATCTCTGCGGGAAGAAATCCTAGAAATCCCATCGGTGAGCCTAGTCGACACCATGTACGTTCGGCCCGACGAAATCTCAGTTGAAATCCCCGAGCTCACCCTGCGACGGCACCGACTAACACTGGGTCAAGTTGCTGAGGCGATACGGCAAAGCAGCATCGACATTCCTGGCGGCTCCATCAAAACTCAGTCGGGAGAGATTCGTCTGCGCGGCACCGCGCAACGTTACTCAGGTCGGGAATTAGAAGACATCCCTATCATTACCAACGCTGACGGTACTCGCGTACTCCTGCGCGATATTGCCGTTATACGTGACGGATTTGAACAGCAAGATCTTTCAGCCATGCTTGATGGCCGGCCGACGCAACTGCTGAAAGTGTGGCGTTTAGGCAAAGACAATACATTAGCGATGGCAAGAGATCTCTCCGAGTTTCTCGAGGTAAAGCAGCGCAGCCTCCCTTCCGGGCTCGAGCTGCGTATCTGGCGCAATGAGGCCGATGAGCTAGTTTCTAGACTATCAACACTGATTAATAACGCGACTGGCGGCCTGTTGCTCGTAATACTTACCCTCGCACTTTTTCTTCGCCTGCGCTTGGCGCTGTGGGTAACTGCCGGCATCCCAGTCTCCATTCTTGGCGCCATTGCATTTTTTCCATCCGCCGACTTAGGCATCAGCACATTGTCGCTGATGGGCTTTTTACTCTCTCTAGGCATTTTGGTCGATGACGCCATTGTCGTAGGGGAGCGTATCTACAGCCATGAGGGTTTTACGCCCGACAGCCGGGAAGCAGCCATCAATGGCACTACAGAAGTGGCAATTCCTGTGTTTTTTGGCGTACTCACGACGATGGCAGCATTTATACCCATCGTTACCGTCGACAGTATGCTGGGCAGTTTTTTTGGAGCCATCGGCTGGACAGTGCTCTTGTGCCTGGTCTTTAGTCTGGTTGAATCACAGCTAGTGCTTCCCGCACATCTGGCACACCGCAGCAGAGAACGCGGCAAGTCGGCTATTGGGGCCCGATGGGAAAATTTCCAAGAAAACGTTTCGGGCGGCTTGGAGCGTTTCGCACAACAACGTTATCAACCTGCACTGCGCTTTGTTCTGAAGTACCGATACGCCACGCTTGGCGCCGCGTTCGCTGCGCTTATGATTATCGTAGGGCTATTAGCCAGCGGACGAATTGTCTTTCAATTTTTTCCAACCGTCTCGGGCAATGAAATTTATGCCAGCGTCGAACTACCCGAAGGCTACCCTGTTGAACGAACAGCCACGGCCCTCGAGGTTATCCAAGCGTCTGCCGACCAACTCATAGTCGAACTGAACGAAGGTCTTCCCGAGGGAGCAACCGCAGTTGTTAACCAATTTAAAACGATTGGTCTTCCTATAAGTAAAAGTACGATTTCAGGCGCCGAGGAATCGGGCAGCCATATTGCAGAGATGTCCATCACCTTGCACCCCCATGGTGAACGCGGCGGCCTGACGCCAAAACAAGCAGCAAAACGTTGGCGAGAGCTGACGCCAGACATTCCGGACGTTATTGAGAAAAGTTTTACCGCTTCAGCTGTGTCACTTGGAGAGGACATCAACATTCAAATTCGTGGCAAGGATCTTGAGGTTATGAGTGCGGCGGCATCAGCCCTAACGAAGATCCTCTCAAGTTTTGATGCAATTTACGATATCAGTGATAGTTACCGTACGGGAAAGCAAGAGTTAGTTCTGCGGGCGCGACCAGAGGCCGAATCCTTGGGCTTAACCCAAGCCGATTTGGGCACTCAGGTGAGGCACGCCTTCTATGGCGCCGAGGCTCAACGGGTGCAACGGGGCCGCGACGATATGCGCATTATGGTGCGATACCCCGAGTCAGATCGTCGCTCACTAGATGACTATAACCAGCTTTACATTCGACTTCCCAACGGCGCAGAGGTGCCTATAGAGAGCGTGGCTAGCACCCAACTCACTGCGGGCAACGCCACCATTCGGCGTGTTGATGGCCAACGGACGATTAATGTAACGGCTTATGCTGACAGAACAAGGATAGCCCCCGAAACCGTGCTACGCCTGGTCGAAGATCAACACATCCCTCTCCTTGAGGCCGAATACCCCGGGACAACATTCTCCCTAGCAGGTGAAGCCGAGGAACGGGCTAGCGCCCTCACGGGATTGGCTCGTACCAGTCTTCTAGCACTGATTATTATTTACACCTTACTGGCAGTTCCACTTAAGTCTTATTTGCAACCGCTGGTTGTCATGGCCAGCATCCCCTTTGGCTTAATCGGGGCGATACTCGGTCACTTTATACTGGGATACGACTTGGTATTCTTTTCCATACTTGGCATCGTTGCGCTGTCGGGCGTGGTCATCAACGCGAGTCTAGTGCTTGTAGACTTTATTAATAAACGCCGCTTGAACCTGGAAATTACTGTTGCAGAGGCTGTCACCCGTGCCGGTGTTGCCCGGTTCAGGCCAATTTTCCTAACCTCAGTGACGACTTTTGTGGGCCTGGCGCCGCTCATGCTCAACGCCGATCTCTCGACGGCACCCTTCGTGCCCCTCGCAGTCTCTTTGGGTTTTGGCGTGATCTTCGCCACGGCCGTGACCCTACTGCTGGTACCGGCGCTCTATTTAATCCTTGATGATCTCAGTAGCCCGGCTGACAGCAAAACCGAAGCGGATCACAGCCGCAAACAAAGCGAGGTCTAAAATACCCCGTCAAAATCTATCTATCGCGCCCCTCAAAAAATTTCAAGACCGCGCCCATGCGACGTTACTTTAGTTCGACAGTCAAATATGTCATCTTTTAGTACTTGAGCGGTACTTGGGGGCAGATCATGGTGTGTTTCAGACCTAACAGAAAATTCATTGCCGTCGGCGAAATGAGCAAGGTATCTGCGGCCAAAATCGCAATGTGGCTGCAGGGACCATCATGCCAACCGCACTCCTAACTCTTGGGAGACTTCCAAAAGCCCTCGCTATCGCGCGCGCTTTGCGCACGCAGGGTTATCGCGTCATTGTCGCTGAACCTTTTGCTTGGCACGTAAGCCGTGTATCTAAGGACGTCGCTAAAACTTTTCAACTTCCCGCTCCGAACGATGATGCCGGTGCTTACCAGCAGGCGCTTCTAGAACTGATCACAGAAGAGCAGGTAGATCTTGTTGTACCCATATCAGAGGAAGCACATTACGTTTTAGCGATTCGCAACCACCTACCTCCCCACGTGACCCTGTTTGGTCCCGATGTCGAGCTCTACCGTACCTTGGCTGATAAAGCTGCATTTATAAACTCGGCCCTCCAAAAAGCACTGACGGCTCCTCGTTCAGCCCCAGCTGATTCACCGCTAGCGGCCACCATAAGTGAAACAGTTGATTACATAACAAAGCCTATCAATGGCTGCTCTGGAATTGACGTGGCATTTCATCGCGCTGGAGACCTACTGACGACAAAGAGTTCTAAGTTACTAGTGCAACAAGCGATTGAAGGCGATGTTGTTAGTAGCCTGTCCATGATTAAGGCTGGGGAGATTCAAGCTACCACCGTTTACCAAGGCTCGGTCTATGCCGGCACTGTCGCCATCTGCTTTGAAAGACTTGCAGAAGACATGGCTGAAAAAGTAAGGCAATGGGTCCAAAATTTTATGCGGGACCTGAATTACAGCGGCTTCATCGCCTTTGACTTTATTGTTGATGCTTCGGGCATACCACAGGCTATCGAGTGCAATCCTCGTCTCACCAGCGGCATCCATTTTTTCACTGCGGAAAGCCTGGGCGCCGCCCTTGCCACGCCTCAAAAAGCAGCGCTAACCCTGCACAAAAATGCCGCCTGGCAGTGGCGCTACAGCACACTGACCGAAGCATATGCGGCATTATTCTCCGGCGATGTAAAAGAGTTCTGGAGACGAATGAAATTGTGCTGGAGGGTTTCTGATGTGGTCTGGTCCTGGCGGGACCCTCTGCCCTTCTTATTGATGACTCCACTCTCCTGGCCCATTTTAAAACCGGCTCTTCTCGAGGGGATATCACTGGGAGAAGCCTGCCAACGAGACATCGCCCCCCTCTGGTCGGAGACTTCGACCGAAGCGGTCACAGGCGTCGGCAATGAAGTTTAATTTGCTGAGCTGGCCGTGTCGTCAATCGTGCGGCAGGCCGGACAGGCTCTCGGTCGGCACGGCTAAAATCGAAGCGCCGTACCAGCTCAGCAATAATCAAAACTGCCTCAGCCTGAGCAAAGCCTGCGCCAATACACGTGTGTGGCCCAACGCCAAAGGGAATATAAGCGCCTTCTTGAATCGAGCTCTCGCCCTCAACGAGAAAGCGATCAGGCATGAAGGCGTCGGGGTCCTCCCAATAACGCTGGTGCCTATGAATCGTCCATGGCGAGACCATCACCAGCGCTCCACGCCGCAACTTTCTGGGGCCAATATAACAATCTTCAAGTGCGACACGAGGGATAAAAGTAATCGGTGGATAGAGCCGGAGGGTCTCCCTAAATACGGCTCGAACCAAGGGCAGTTGTTTCACGTGATTGAAGTTAATGGGGCCCGACCCCACCACTTGCTCAAGCTCATTACGCAGCCGCAAGACCAAGGCTGGCTGCTCGGCCAGCAAGTAAAACACCCAGGTCAATGCGCTAGCCGAAGTCTCATGTCCAGCCAGAAAGAAAACCCCCAGCTGGTCAATCAGTTCTTCTCGGGTAAACGCCTCCCCAGTATCACTGTCTTTGGCCGCAATCACGTCACTCGCAATATCATTGAAGGCGCCAGGATTTTCCAAATGGGGATCCACCAAATCACCCAGGTGCCCTCGAATACGTTGGCAGGCGGCCAATACTCCGGGAGGCTGCGGCATCTTCGCCCAGGCTTTTTGGAATATGAGGCGAAAAATATCGACCTGCGCTACCGACTGCTCGAATTCTGTGAAGTCTTCAAAAACATCGCTGGAAACGCCCGCGGCCAGCGGTGTCGAGAATATCGCTCGGCAAATAACGTCGGCGGTCAAATGGCTCATGGCCATATCGAGGGAAAAACTACCCCCACTTTCGGCATGGCCGTCCAAAACAGCCAAATGATCGAGAACAGCCGACTGCATAGCATCAAACGCGTGGCTTACTCGCAGCTGAGAGAAGGCGGGATCTATCATGCCGCGCTGACGCTTCCAACGCGCACCATCAGTGACAAAAATCGACTGGCCGATCAGCGGCTCGAGGGCATTGACCATCAAATCACTTTTCGGGAACCGGCTGCCGTCATCCCGCAAAATCTCCCGCACCAATTCGGGCTGGTTAAACAGCACGGTCGAGCGTCGGGAGTAACCCAAATTACCAAAATCAAATCTATAGGCTGCACCGGGCAGCAATTCGAGCAAGTTCCCGTCACCATGCCACAAAACCCGCGCGAGAGCCGGCAACGCAGGCAGCGGTTTGGGATGGGGCGGGACAAAGTGATTGCTATGAGACATAGTGAGACGCCACGACAACAGATTCACCAGTATGCGAGGGCGCTGTGATGGTGTCGACCCATGACATCTTTATGACCTTGGTTGCTGTCCACATTGCCACAGGGACAGTAGGCCTTATTTCGTTTTGGATTCCAGTGGGCGGACGTAAAGGAAGCGTCCGCCATCGTCGATTTGGTCGCATCTTCATCAATACGCTACTGATCACAGGGATTACCGCAATAGGCATCGCCACAACGACGCTTTTGGACCCTGTAGCAACTCACCCGCACTTGTCTGAACATGAAGTGTTTAGCGACGCCTCTATGATACGTGCTATTTTTGGTTGGATGATGCTGTACTTAGCCACGCTCACGGTTAATCTTGCCTGGCATGGCAAGCTTGCCCTGCTTCACAAAAGAAACCACCGTGCCACGGGAACCCGCACCAACAACTGTTTGCAATTTGCCCTGACGGTTGCTTCTACAACGTGTCTGCTGCAGGGCTATTGGGTGCAGCAGCCGATGATGATGGGACTTTCAATGGTGGGCTTCGCCACTGTCGCGACAAATTATTGGTTTATTTTCAAACCTGCACCCAATAAGCATGACTACATCAAAGAACATATCAAGAGCCTAGTGGGTGCAGGCATTTCAGTTTACACCGCGTTTTTTGCTTTCGGTGCGGTACGACTCATGCCAGAGCTGGCCTTAACGCCGGGTCTTTGGGCGGTTCCTTTAATCACCGGCCTCACCTTAATCATTTACCATCAATACGCGGTAACCCGTAAATTCCTGCCGCAAAAAGTGGTCCTCAAATGAGCAAACAGCACGTCATCGTTATTGGCGCTGGTGCAGGTGGGCTTGCCGCTGCGGTGGAACTCGCCGCGGCGGGTCGCGCTGTGACTGTTCTAGATACCGCTCCTACGGTAGGAGGAAAAATGCATCAGGTTCGGTCTGGTGAACATTGGATTGATGCCGGACCTACTGTATTCACCATGCGCTGGGTCTTTGACGATCTGTTTGCTAATGCAGGGGCCCAATTCGCTAACCGACTCCCCTTCAAGGCAGTTACCACACTGGCCCGTCACTGGTGGACGAGTGGCGCCTCCATTGATTTGCATGCAGATCCTCAGGTCACCGCAGCTGACATCGCCGCCCTAGCCGGCAGCGAAGACGCCGAGGGGTATCTGCAGCTTTGCCGGGATTCCGGCCACATATACGAATTGCTTAAAACCAGTTTTATGGCCGCGCCCCAACCCAACCCCATGACTTTAGCGCTGCGTATAGGCCTTACCAAAATGGGTGAAATGCTCGCACTAAGGCCTCACCAAACCCTGTGGCGCGCACTGGGCGATTATTTAAAGGACCCCCGGCTACGCCAACTGTTCGGGCGCTACGCGACCTATGTAGGTTCCTCGCCACTCAAAGCCCCGGCGACACTACTGCTCATCACCCACTCCGAACAGCAGGGTGTCTGGGTATTACCTGGCGGCATGACCTCTCTGGCACGAGCAATGCAGAATTTGGCGGAGGAGCACGGCGCACAGTTTAAGTTAAATACTAAAGTTGCCGCGATTAATACCCGTGATGGTCGCATTACTGGCGTCACCCTAGACAGCGGCGAATCGCTCGCTGCCGACGATATTATCTTCAATGGTGACCGCAGCGCTCTGGCAACGGGTTGTCTTGGCCCCGATGTCGTTCTGGCCACACAAGGTACACCCGTGGAGAAAAGAGGTTTATCTGCCGTTACCTGGTGCTTGCGTGCAGATACTGCTGGGTTTCCACTGAGTTACCACAACGTCTTTTTTGATGAAGATTACCCTCGGGAGTTTAGCGCGCTGTTCGAGGACAAAGCCGTCGCAGAGCGGCCCACCGTCTATGTCTGTGCTCAGGACCGATTATTAGCCGGTCATCACGAAGGGCATGAACGCCTACTCGTGCTGGTCAATGCGCCGGCAACGGGCGACCTAAGCACATGGACTCGAGAGCAGATGTCCGAAATTACCGCGCGTACAGAGGCCGTGCTGGCCGACTGTGGACTCAAAATGTCACTCAGCTCAGCAACCTGCCGCATGGCAAACCCACAGGACTTCTCTGACCGATTTCCCGGGAGTGGTGGTTCCCTTTACGGGCAGGCCACTCATGGACTCTTTTCCAGTTTTACGCGACCCAGCTCACGCACCAAAATTTCTGGACTTTACCTTGCTGGAGGCTCAGTTCATCCCGGTCCGGGTGTTCCCATGGCAACACTATCGGGCCGGCTGGCGGCACAAGCCCTGCTCAAGAAAGATCAGGCGCCACACTGGCTCGCCAGAGTGTTAGCGCGATTCACCCCAAAATCGGATTAGCGCGTTAAAGGTTTCCTCGGGACGCTCCCATTGTGGCAAGCCGCAAGTAGGGACAATTTTCTCCGCGCTAATCAGCCTATTGCTATCGAGCAAATCGGGCACGCACTCAAAACTAATATTAGGATCTTGGTCGTATAACAGCAGCGTCGGAACCTTTAAGGATTCGTACAGCAGCGTCAGTGCGTCGGTGGTGAAAAGCTGCATGGTCAAGAAGGCAAAGGGCGCGCGGGCCGCCTCAGGCTCCCGAGTTGTCGCAACCGCATAATCAACTAGGGCTTCAGGTACAGGACCATAAAAGGCTTTGTTGAGAAAATATTGAATACTGCGCCGAGAAACTAAGGCGCGCCATAAGCCCCTGCTCAACCAACCAATATTGAGAATACGATTGATGCGGGCACCCACCTCCGCAGAGGGCGGCTGATTGCGCCCCAACCCGGTTGGGGAAATCAAGGTCAGTGAATGAATCACTGCGCCATTGTCACGTAGGGCACGAGCCGTAAACTCGCTGGTTAAGGACAGCGCAATCACGTCGGGGGCTGGCCCGTCGATTTGCATTAAAAAATCGGCTATTACCTGAGCATAAAAACTCGGAGAGTACGGTAAATCACCCCGCTGAGACCGACCAAAACCCGGCAAATCTGGCGCATAAACCACGCGCGACTCTGCAAAACGTTCAAATAACGGCTTCATTTCCATAGCACTGGGAGCCGCATTGATGCTGTGCAGCAAAACCAATGGGCGGGTACCTGAGGCTTCATCCCTAGGATCAGAGCGGTAGCAGCTCAATTGGGCCCCTCCCGCCACCGTAAAATTGCAGATATCCGCAGCCATCGCCTTGTCTAAACTCATAGTATTTTCCGGGTCATCAGCAATAATGTGCGCCTATTGTTACACTTTTTATGTTAATTGTGGTTTACACTTATAAGCCTAAGTTTCACAACGGAAAACTCGAATGGCAGCACCCTATCCCTTCACGGCTATTGTGGCCCAGCAAGACATGAAACTGGCACTGCTGATCGCCGCCGTCGATCAAGGGGTCGGTGGCGTGCTCATCATGGGCGATCGCGGCACTGGAAAATCTACCGCGATAAGAGCTCTAGCGGCTTTACTGCCAAAAATTCCGGTCATCGCAAATTGCGCTTACAACTGCGACCCTGAGCGTACTCCAGCGGGTCAGTGTGACAACTGTCAACAAAAAAAGGACCCAGTACTCAAGACAACGACCGTGAGCATACCGGTGGTCGACCTTCCCCTAGGAGCAACGGAAGATCGTGTTATCGGCGCCTTGGATATTGAACGCGCTTTGCATGCCGGTGAAAAAGCCTTTGAACCGGGATTATTGGCGCGAGCTCATCGCGGATTTTTATACATTGATGAAGTCAATCTACTGGAAGATCACATTGTCGACGCACTCCTTGATGTCGCAGCTTCAGGTGAGAACGTGGTTGAACGCGAGGGGCTCAGTATTCGGCATCCTGCGCGCTTCGTACTAGTGGGCAGTGGCAACCCCGAGGAAGGCGAGCTTCGACCACAACTGCTTGATCGATTCGGGCTGTCAGTGGATGTGGCGACTCCTCAGGATGTGAAATCGAGAGTCGAGATCATTCGGCAAAGGGATCGCTACGAGCAGGATCCCGACAGTTTCATTAAGCAATGGCGACGCAAGGAGTCTGCACAGCGACGTCGCATTGAAAAAGCAAGACTGCAGGTTGGTCTAGTCAATACGCCAGACGAAGTACTGGAATTTGCCGCCTCGCTGTGCCTTCAGCTAGGCACTGACGGGCTACGTGGTGAGTTAACGTTGCTGCGTGCTGGGCGTGCCCTTGCCGCTTTGAATAAAAAAGACCTTTTGACCTGCGAAGATATTCGCAGCGTTGCACCGATGGTGCTGCGGCACCGATTGCGCCGTGATCCTTTGGACGAATCGGGAAGTGATAGCCGCATTGCCCGCGTGCTGGAGACCATGGCAGTCTCATGATGCCCTCTTCGGCGTCTAGCCAGTGGGCACTTGCCGAAGCGGCGTTAGCCGCATTTTCAGTCGCACCCCATGCACTGGGCGGCCTGTGGGTTCGAAGCCCACCGGGGCCGGTAAGAACACTATTCCTTGAGCTAGCTGCGGAGTGGCAACTCAATACAAACGCCAAGCGAATTCCCCTGCATGTTCAAGAATCACGTCTACTGGGCGGCATTGAGTTAACGCAAACACTGGCTACCGGCAAGCTACATTGGGAGAGTGGGCTTTTGGCCCAGAGCGACGGCGGCATTGTGATATTAACAATGGCCGAACGTGTGCAGCGCCAAACGGTAGCGCACGTGTGTAGCGCCTTAGATGCAGGAAGTCTGAAGCTCGCTCGTGAAGGTTTAAACCAAACCGTTCCCGCGGCTTTTGGCGTTATCGCTCTAGATGAGGGTCTTGAGGGAGAGCAGCCTCAGAACGCGTTGATAGAACGCCTGGGGTTACGGGTTGACTTAGGAAGCCTGAGCGTTCACGACGCCCTACCGAGTGAGATAGATCGCGCAAATCTGGTTGATGCCCAAATGCGCTGGATGTCAGTAACACTTCCAGACCCCCTTATCGAAGCCCTGGCTGCAACCACACTGGCCCTGGGCATTGATTCACCTAGAGCATTGGTACTAACCTCTCGATTGATCAAGATCCTAGCGGCACTCGAAGGGCGCACTGAAGCCATCGAGGCCGATTTGGAGCGCGCCGTGGTTATGGCCCTCGCCCACCGGGCAACGCGACTGCCCGAACTGCCCCCCGAGGAAACAGACGAGGAACTTAGCGAACCTGAACCCCAAGAAGCCCAAACAGAACCGACTGAACAAGAGCCGATAGAGAATAAAGAGCAACCCGACGGCACCCCCCCGTTAGAGGCCATTATTGAAGCGGCAATCGCCTACATCCCCCCCGGCCTCCTCGCCTCTCTGCGCCAAGGACATCAACCGCGCAGTAAGAGTTCAGTTGGTGGAAAGTCGGGAACGCAGCAACGGCATAAACAGCGTGGGCGCCCTATCGGTACAGAGCCCGGTGATCCTCGCAGAGGGTGTCGGCTCAATTTAATGGCGACCCTGCGGGCCGCTGCACCGTGGCAAACCCTGCGCCGTCAGCAAGCTACCTCTGCTCGACAAGGGCAGCTGCAGATTAAACCCTCAGACTTTAGAACAACGCGCTTTAGACATCAGCGCGAAAGTACGACCCTATTTGTGGTGGACGCATCGGGCTCTGCCGCAATGCATCGAATGGCTGAAGCCAAAGGGGCCGTGGAGCTCCTTTTGGCCGATTGCTACAGCCGTCGTGACAGCGTTGCCCTAATTGCGTTCCGAGGAAACAAAGCTGAACTTCTGTTACCCCCAACTCGGTCCCTTGTGCGGGCTAAAAAAGCCTTGGCAGCGCTTCCCGGAGGAGGCGGCACGCCGCTAGCTCATGCGGTAGAACTCACAACCTTGCTTTCCGAACAAATTTTACGTGACGGCGCGACACCTACCGCGGTTTTTCTGACCGATGGCGTCGCCAACATCGCTAGGGACGGCACGCCCGGAAGGCAGCGCGCAAAAGAAGAAGCCATGACCGCCGCAAAACAATTTAAAGCACTAAAAAGCCGAGCCCTTGTCATCGATGCATCACCCCGCGTTCAGCAAAAGGCACGAGAATTAGCTGACGCCTTGGGAGGCCAGTATCTAGCGATGCCACAGGCTGATGCCAAAGGACTGCGAAACATTGTGCAATCAACTGAGGCCATAAGTTGAACTTGCAAGATCTACCCAATTTTTGGCCAAACCGCGAGTACAGCCAGTTTATAAAGGTTGATGGTATCGATTGGCACGTTCAAACCCGAGGAACGGGGCCTGCGCTACTCATGATTCATGGCACGGGTGCGTCCTCGCACAGCTGGGCCGCGCTGGCCGAGAAACTAGCCGACCGATTTACGCTAGTGATGCCTGATCTACCCGGACAGGGATTTAGCAGCGCGTTACCGGACGAGGAGGTTTGCATATCAGGTTTTGCTGACCGTTTGCAGGGTCTACTTTCCGCCCTTGATATTCGCCCAAAGCTTTTAGTCGGGCACTCTGCGGGTGCCGTGATTGCAACCCATCTAGCGCTGCATGAGCAGTTTTCGCCCGCTGCCATCATCGCGTTAAACGGCGCCTTTCTTCCTTTTGGTTCAGCCGCAGCACCCGTATTCAACCGCTTAGCGCATTGGTTATCCAAATCTCGACTCTTGGCTTACATCACCGCCGCACACGGCATGTTTAATCGACCTATTAGGAACATGCTGGTCGAGACAGGTTCTAATCCAAGCGCGCAAATGATGGAATGTTATCGAGAGCTGATCTCCCGCCCCGACCACGTGACGGGCACGTTAAAAATGATGGCCGGTTGGGACCTGGCTGATCAGAGACAGGCGTTGCCTAGCCTTCGCACGCCGCTACATCTGATCGTTTGCACCAACGATCGCACCGTATCTCCCTGGCAATCTGAACGCCTTTCCGAATTTGTCAGCTGCTCGAAACTTTACCGTGTTCCTGATCTCGGGCACCTCGGCCATGAAGAAGATCCGGCTCCCTTTGCAGACATAATTCAGGCAACTTTATCGACCAAAATCTGATGCTATTCACTGGCGTTATGGACTGATAGACTGTCAGCCTAGCTTGACACAGAGAACGTCCAAAATAATGAACACACAACTCGATCTGGAAAAGCTTGGCACCCAAAATTATGGCCCCCTTGATGAGCGGCCCCACGCTATCGTTATCGGCAGCGGCTTTGGCGGGCTCGCCGCTGCGGTGCGGTTGGGCGCAAGAGGCTACCGCGTGACCATTCTTGAGAAGCTCGATGCCGCCGGAGGCCGAGCCTATGTTTATCATCAAGATGGCTTCACCTTCGACGCGGGCCCAACGATCATTACAGCACCCTTCTTACTGGAGGAGTTGTGGGAGCTCTGTGGCCGCACGCTAAGTGATGACGTTGATCTACGTCCCATGGATCCTTTCTTCAGAATTCGCTTCGACGACGGCCGAAGTTTCGACTATTCGGGAGACCGTGAAAGCAACATTAAACAAATTAAAACCTTCAATGAAGCCGACGCCGAGGGCTACCTCAAGTATTTAGACGCCAGCGAACAACGCTATCGCGTAGGGTTTGAGCGACTCGGATTTAAATCCTTCGACAGCCTGTGGCAGCTCATTCGATTCCTACCGCAACTCATCCGTTTGCGCAGTGACAGAAGCGTTTATAGCCTCGTCTCTAGCTACATCAAGGATCCGTATTTACGGCAGGTGATGAGCTTTCACCCATTGTTGATCGGCGGAAACCCCTTTTCGGTGACTGGCATTTATTCACTCATTTCTCACCTCGAACAGAGCTTTGGCGTGTGGTCTGCCATGGGAGGTACCGGGCGCTTAGTTGATGGCTTTGTATCGCTGATCGAGGGGCAAGGCAGCCACATTTTTTACAACACAGAAGTGGCCCAAATCAATACAGAAGGCCGACAGGTAACGGGCGTCACGCTAAAGACTGGCGAAACACTTGACGCCGATATTGTGGTGTCAAATGCAGACTCCGCCTGGACTTACCGTCATCTTTTGCCCGAGAGCAAGCGCAAACGCTGGACCAATAAACGATTGGATAAGGCCGCCTACTCCAATGGCCTTTTTGTGTGGTACTTCGGCACTCAGGGTCGTTATGAAGATGTTCCTCACCATTCGGTATTACTAGGTCCTCGCTACGAAGGCCTGCTCAAAGATATTTTCAAACACAAAATTTTGAGCGACGACTTCAGCCTGTACTTACACCGGCCAACCGCAACAGATAGCTCCATGGCGCCCGAAGGTTGCGATACATTTTATGCGCTTGTTCCCGTACCTCACCTTGATGCAGGCGTCGACTGGCAGGAGCACGCAGAAACATTTCGCCAAGCAATCGAAACACGCTTAGCCGAGACCGTGCTACCCGACATTTCGAACCGCATTATGACCTCCAGACTACTGACGCCTTTGGATTTTCAGAATCGCTTGAACTCCTTTAAAGGCGCTGGATTTAGCTTCGAACCCCGGATCAGTCAAAGCGCCTGGTTTAGACCCCATAACCAAAGTGAAGACTTTGATGGCCTCTACCTCGTTGGTGCCGGAACTCACCCCGGAGCCGGTATTCCCGGTGTTCTTTCCTCCGCCAAAGTACTCGATGAAGTCGTGCCTCATGCCGCTACACTCAAAACTCGCTGAACTACCTACCCCACACACCGATCTGGCGCATTGTCGCCAGACGCTGTCTGGAGGGAGTCGATCATTTTGGGTGGCGTCGCAACTGCTTCCACCCACACTGCGCAATGATGCCTGTGGGCTATACGCCTTTTGCCGCGAGGCCGACGACCTCATTGATGAAGGCGATGATGCTGACGCCGCCTTGGTGCAGTTACACAAGCGGCTCGATGGAATTTACGGCGGAGCACCTCAAGTCTGCACGGTTGATCGCGTGCTCCAACGCATCGTCACGCAACATCAACTTCCCAGAACCCTGCTAGAAGCGCTGCTCGAGGGCTTTGCTTGGGACGCGAGTGGACGCGAGTACCAGACCTTATCTGATGTTTTTGCTTACGGCGCAAGAGTAGCAGGGGTTGTGGGCGTTATGATGGCGGTTCTAATGGGCGTTCGCGAACCCGAAGCCTTAGCCCGAGCAGCCGATCTTGGTGTCGCGATGCAACTCACCAATATTGCCCGAGATGTCGGTGAGGATGCCCGTGCAGGCCGCCTATACCTGCCTCGTCAACTGCTCAGCGACGCAGGCGTCGATGCCGAATCCTTTCTGCAATCGCCAGCATTTTCACCTGAGTTATTCACCGTCATTGAGCGACTGCTGACCGAAGCTGACCGACTCTATCGACGCAGCGAGAGCGGAATTGCACTCTTACCCGTAGGAGCAAGACCTGGAATTTATGCCGCTCGATTACTCTATGCCGAGATTGGACATGCCCTGCTCAAAAGTGGCGGCAACTCGGTGGATAGGCGCGCCTATATCGGTATGGCTGGAAAAGCCCGGCTGGTTTTAAGCACGCCGAAATGGGTCACCCTCAATAAAATCGACTTGCATGAGTCTGCGCTTCCCGAGTGTCAATACTTGCTTGATGCGGTAAAACAAGCCCAAACAGACCCATCGACAGAGCTGCATCACAATTCGGTTTTTCGCCGCATCTACCGGCGTATGGTTTGGACCTTAGATCTGTTTGCCGTCCTAGAGGCAAGGCAGCAAGCCGCCGCCGCGGGTCACAGTTCGGCCCTCAGCGAGGGGCATTCATAAGCTTCTCAAAACCCTAGGCAGCAGAGCGCGGCTGCAACCCCGATAGTCCCCCTCCCCATAATCCACAGGATTCCGGGCACTAACACGCGCCCTATCTATTGACCCATTCGTACCGATAAACGCCGCCACCACAATCTGCCGACAATCGGCGGGGCTAGGAACGAAGCAAAGGTCGACGTGGCATTCGAACGGGCAGCATCCACTGCATCCAGGGCCGTGCAAAGCGATCGAGGTGCAAGCTTTCATGCATTACCTTTCGAGGCCCTAAACCACTATCCAGCTCTACAACCGAGCGCGCATAAAAAGGTGACTCCTCAAGCGTCTGCATGACACGCGCTTGCCCCGTAACGGTACGACAACGTCGCTGAGCACGCCACAACGGCGTGGCAGCCATAGCCGTATCTTCGCCTGGTTGAGCGAGCTCAGAACAGGACATATCGGCCTCATATCCAAGGCCTAAGGATCGACAGTCACCATTCACTAAGGTGGCATCATAGTGAATGTGCCCACGGCCCTCCTCTGCCGCACTGCGCTGCCAATGCCAGTTACGAAAGGTTTGCTCCAACGGAACCGTTCCCGCATTGCAGTCTAGATAAGCGGCGCCTTCCCAGCTGATTTCTGGCCGCTGCATCGTCACCTTGACACGACCAGCAGGGGCTGCCGGCCACCATCGGTGGAGCCCATCGGGATCAAGCGCATAAGATTTTGTCCCAAGCGCCGGGACCTTGAGCTCGATCTGCCCCTTTAGGCGGGTAGGCCAGGGATTACAAACCTCACTTATTTGAAAAATAAATCGATCGTCACCGCACTGGTCCACCCGACTGGGCCCAATAATAATATGATCCGGGCCGCGATTGAGATCGCGTGCCCCTCTCTCGGTCAGCGCCCACCTGCGACGATCGGGACCGTAGAGTATGGCGTTCACACTGCAAAAATTCTCAGGATTACCCAGATTACGCCGCCTGGCGCTGTAGTAATACGGAGAAAATACGCTGCCGATAAAAACGATAATGGTTAAGGCGGCTTTGCCATCATCACTGAAGGCATCGAGATACCACCAGCGGTAACCATCGCTGGGAACTCTAGCGTCGAATCCCAGCTTCCGGTCGGCAATTTCCTGCTGTGGCTCGTTTTCGGGCAAAAGACCCATAACACCCTTCCCACATCAATATGTAAAATATCTTGAACATCTTATATGTCTTGTTTACTTTACATCAAACCTTCCCATTAATGGAGGCTTATGCCATGGGGAAAGAGTCCCTGGATTGTGAACAGACCCTTGCGCTGGCGATAAGCGAGGCAACCGGGCCGACCTGCCCGCCGTTATTAGCCAAAGCTTTAGACTATGCCGTGTTTCCCGGCGGCGCCC
The DNA here is from genome assembly GCA_029253085.1 of Luminiphilus sp. GTDB lineage: Bacteria > Pseudomonadota > Gammaproteobacteria > Pseudomonadales > Halieaceae > Luminiphilus. The sequence goes on from JAQXAF010000064.1 coordinate 20,123, forward strand.
GGGTACGACCTCGGCTATGCCTCGCGGTAGCGCTTGCCAACGGCAACTCAGAAGCTCGGTTGGCGTCCGCCGCCGCAGCGGCTATCGAGTTGCTGCATTGCGCATCACTTGTTCACGATGACCTACCCTGCTTTGACGACGCCATTGAACGCCGCGGTAAACCTTCGCTACATGCCGCCTTTGGGCAGCGCATCGCCGTCTTATCGGGCGACGCTTTAATAGTTGCCGCCTTTCAGCAGTTGGCGCAGATGGGATCCAGCGTGACGCACCCAGTACGAATGGCACAAGTCACCGCCATCGTCGCTGCAGGAGTGGGTGGCCCTATGGGTATTTGCGCCGGGCAAGCTTGGGAGTGCGAGCCCCGGGTTGACCTTGAGCACTATCACCAAGCCAAAACAGGCGCTCTGTTTGTCGCGGCAACGTGCGCGGGTGCAGCCGCAGCCGGCGTCTCCCCAGAACCTTGGCGTGAACTCGGCAACAGTATTGGTGAGGCCTATCAGGTTGCTGACGACATTCAGGACGCGATTGCCGATACCGCCACAATCGGCAAGCCAACAGGCATTGATGTCGCACTGGATAGACCCAGTGCTGTCCGTGAGCTGGGGCTTGATGGCGCTGTCAAACGGTTAGAGCGCTGCATCGAAAAAGGGCTCGACTCAATCCCTCAATGCAAGGGGCGTGCGCTATTGCACGAGGTCGTACAACAACAATCGAATCGCTTTTTCCCTCAGGGCATTAAGCACACGGCGGCCTAAACCATGTCGGTACAGGAACAGTTCTTGCACGATGAAACATCCAGCCACTCGACCTCGTGGCGGCTGCGTTGGCATCAATTTCGCAACAAATTAATTGGCAATCCACGGTTTCAAAAATGGGCAGCACGAACCCCTCTAATGCGAATTATCGCCAACCGGCGAGCCACCCAGCTCCATCACATCACCGCCGGCTTCGTGTACTCCCAAACGTTAGCGGCCTTCGTAGAGCTTAATATTCCCAAGCTGCTGGCAGACGGACCTGTACAAACGAAACAGCTCATATCGGCAACAGGGATCCCAGAGCAGGGCCTTTTAACCCTGCTGAAAGCCGCGAAAGCACTAGAATTAATTGAGTCCTACAAAGGCGACCTGTGGGGCTTGGGTGAGCTGGGCGCCGCAATGCTCGCCAACCCTGGTATCGCTGCGATGGTTCGCCATCACCGTCATCTTTATGCCGATCTCGCCGACCCGACAGCAATTCTTCGTCAGCGAGAAAACACCGCCCTGGCGAATTATTGGGCTTATGGTGAGGTAAAGACGGGGGAAATTAACCCTGAGACTTACAGCGAGCTCATGGCAACGTCTCAGGGAATGATTGCCGACTACGTGTTAGATGCCGTGGATTTTAGCACTAGAGAGCGTCTCGTCGATATTGCCGGTGGGACGGGAGCCTTTGCCCGCCGCGCCGTCGCCAGGTTCCCCAGCCTACGCGCGACAGTTTTCGATTTACCCGCTGTGGCAGCGCAAGCTTCCACCTCATCCACCAGTGGCGAAACCAGCAATGCTGTTGAGTACCAAGGCGGCGACATGTTCGAGGACCCATTGCCCGAGCAAGCCGACCTGATGAGCCTCGTGCGGGTGTTACACGATCACGACGATAAACCCGCTCAAGAACTTATTGATAAAGCCTTTCAAGCCCTACCTCCCGGCGGCCAGCTCATCGTTGCCGAGCCCATGGCCAATACACCCGGATCGGAGTCGATTGGGCATACATATTTTGGTTTTTATCTCTGGGCTATGGGAAGCGGTCGGCCACGATCTGCAGCAGAACTGTCGTCCATGATGCGTCTTTCAGGGTTCAACAAAGTTCGAGAAGCCAAGAGCCCCATGCCGAGCTTGGTCAGGGTGCTGGTCGGCGACAAAATGAATGCGTAATTTTTTATTGACACCAACGATTGTCTCTTTAAACTGACACCTATTGAAAACAGAAATTTTTTGCTTTCAATTAGGCAGATAACAAGAAGCAAAGGGAGCTTAAAGCTCCGGAGCCTTTGAATGAGCCAGGTAGCTACAGCAGTAGTTTTTGAGTCGCCCGGGAACCTCTCACTACGCGAGGTTGGCCTTCCCGACTGTGACGCAGCTGACTGCTTGGTTGAAATTGACTACTCAGGCATTAGCACCGGCACCGAACGCCTCCTCTGGGACGGTCGCATGCCACACTTCCCTGGACTGAACTACCCCCTTGTGCCCGGCTACGAAAGTGTGGGACGAGTTATTGATGCAGGAAGCGAATCCAAAATAGCGGCCGGCAGTGTTGTCTTTGTGCCGGGAAGCCGAGGTTTTGAAGATGTCGCTGGACTATTTGGCGGCGCCGCGCGAAAGCTGGTCGTCGATTCAGCGCGGCTCGTGCCGCTGCAACCCGATACCGGCTCTGAGGGCGTACTTCTCGCACTCATTGCAACTGCCATCCATGCGATTAAACGTTTCGAAAGTGATGCGCTGCCACAATTGATCGTTGGCCACGGCGTTTTAGGCCGCCTCGTCGCTCGGATATGTCAATCCCTAGGTGCTGAAGATTTGCGCGTTTGGGAGCAGGATCCCGCGCGACGCGACGGCGATACGCCCTACCCCGTGCTCGATCCAAAGGACGACACGGCGAGTCGCTATGAGCGAATTTGTGATGTTTCAGGTGACGCCTCTGTGTTAGGAACGCTGCTGCCTAGTCTCAGCAAAGGCGGATGGATTGTATTAGCAGGCTTTTATCACAAGCCCATACAGTTTGATTTCCCAGTTGCATTCATGTCTGAAGCGACGCTACGCATTGCCGCAGAGTGGCAACCGGAAGATCTTGAGCTCGCCCGAAGCTTACTCACCGAAAATCGAATTGAAGTGCAGGATCTCATTACCCATCAATACACCGCCCAAGACGCTGCGCCAGCCTATGACAAGGCGTTTTCTGACCCCCTTTGTTTAAAAATGATTCTTGACTGGAGGGCCGTATGAGTCCCAGCGAAGCACAAGTCTATGACCCAGGCCTAGAGGCTAGCGGCGAACGCGCTGACATGATTGCCAGCTCTACC
>JAQXAF010000094.1 GCA_029253085.1 Luminiphilus sp.
GAAGTCGCTGCAATGGCGCTGCAGGGGTTACCTGAGGGCAACTTCTGGCTTCTCGAATTGACGGCAGAAAATGAAGCCAAGATCCGGCGGCGTGCCGATATGATTATTGGAAAAACCACCCCAATACCCGAATCCGTAGGCTAACGAATAATATTAATAGAGGACTGACTATGACCGACACTCCGCAAGCACCTCAGGGCAATCCCGGTGACATCATTAACTGGCCTATGCTCAAAGTACACTACCGCACTGATCCCGAAGCGATTGCTGCACTGCTTCCCCCGGGTATTACGGTCGGTAGCGAGCCCAATGTGAACTTAACGGTGTATAACTTTCCAGTCCCAGATGTCCCCGAGTACGGAATCGTCACTACCGTCAATGCAGACTTCAACGGCGTTCAAGGCGAATATACGTTGGGCTACGGTATAGATCAGGAGAGTGCAATATTTATAAGCCAAGAAACTAACGGGCAGCCTAAGTATCCCGCGGAGATCGATTACCACCGCATCGGGCCCATGGTTCGAGCGCGCTGTACCCACCAAGGCTATACGTTTTTGGAATTTGAAGGGGTCAGCGAAGGCTCTGCAGGACCCCAACCCGAGTGGGAGCAGAATGAGTGGTGGATCAAAGTATCCCGAGCGGTAAGCATTGGCGGTCCGGCTACCGGCTATGACTTCCCGCCTCACGTGGTGCACGTCAAAAGCAAATATGGCACCGCTTGGCAGGAATCAGTGCAGGGTAAACTAACGTTACGAGACAGCCCTTGGGATCCGCTCAGTACCAAGCTACCCATGCGTGAGCAACTGTCGGCATATTTATGGTGGCCTATATTCCTTGACCGATCGGTCACTCTGTCTGCGCCCTTAGACCCCGATGCCTTCCTACCCTTTGCGGACACAATCTCTGGCTCGCGTTGGCCAGGGGTCAATGGTGCGCCACCGCCCCAACAATAGCGGAGTGTGTGCGTCTTGGAACTGGAGCAGCGTATTCAGTGCCTCGAGGACATTGAGGCCATAAAGCAGCTCAAAGCACGCTGGTGGTTTTCCTGTGATACGCGGGATACCGCCGGTATGCGGGCTTGCTTCGATGAAAATGACTTTGAAATCGACTTTGGCTTCATTGGTAGGTTCACCGATATGGACGCGTTTATTGCGGTGTTTAAGTCCTTGGCCTGCCACCCTACTCACATTGATATGCATCATGGTTTGGCTCCCGAAATATCCATCAAAGACACGCACACCGCCGAGGGTCGGTGGCGGATGCGGTTTCAGTTACTCGAGACCGAACTGAAGCAGGTGCAACTCATGAGCGGCTACTATGAAGACCAATACGTTAAATTGGAGCATGGCTGGAAGATGCGCCGATCGAAATACACCCTGATGTCCAACCTCCATCTACAAAATTCCGATGCTGGCCTAAGTGTTGTCCAGATTGGTGCAGGACCGGGACTTGTTGGTGAAGGCAACGCCGCCGGATGAGCAGCGACATCAGCACTGAATCAAGAGCTCGCGCTACATGGCACCAATTTTGTGATGTTTTAAAAGAGGCCGGTGACCTGTTGATTGAATCAGGGGTCCCACAAGATGAGCAAACGCAGGCCGATGGCCTTCGCTATTTATCGCGGATGGCACGCGCGGCCCTGGAGTGGTACGTGGAGTTTAATGACCCCGCGTTCCCCGTACTCTATCGACCCGCCCATGAAACCATCAAGCTGGGCGCAGACAATCCCGACAATCTCTATCAGAAAGCCGTCATCGATGGGCGCTACGAATATCGCCTGAAAGGCACGCGCGGCACCGTTGACTACATCAGTATGGCTACCAGCCGAGGGAGCTATGCTGAAAATTTCACACAGGTAGAAACAGGCTTCCTTGACGGCAATACCCTGGCCGTTGCAGCTGATGGCACATTTGAGATCGTCATCAGTCAGGCGCAACAGACGGGCAACTGGCTGACAGTCAGTGAAGACAGCGAATCGTTGCTCATACGACAAACATTTCGACATCGCGATCAAGAGACGCCGGCGGAAATTACCATTGAGCGGCTCGACCGTCATGCCACGCCAGAACCTCTTGAACTTATGACCGCTATCGCACACTTTGAAAAGGCCACGGCTTTCTATCGCAATACCACGCGAATGTTTGCGGATTGGAGCCAGAAAATCTCACAGCACCCCAACACACTGCCGCTTTGGGACCAAGCCTTTTGCCAAATGGTCGGGGGTGACCCCAACATTTTGTATTACCACGGGCATTTTAAATTACCCAACGGTGACGCCATGGTCATCACCCTTCCGTCAATTCCAGCGTGTCAAACTTGGAATATTCAAGTCGATAACTATTGGATGGAATCCCTTGATTACCGCTATCACCGCGTGTCCTTAAATCAGGCGCAAGCCAGCGTTAATGACAACGGTAGCGTCACTCTTGTTCTTACGGCCACTGATCCGGGCTGCGCCAACTGGATTTCCACTGCCGGCCACAGCGAAGGTACGTTGTGCTTTCGTTGGGTGGGGGCTAAAGATGGTGTCGACCCACAGGTGACAATCATGCCTGTGGGTGATATTGGAAACCTGAAAAACCTCGAGACGCCCTCGACATAATGTTAAGTATCGACGAGATACTCGCTCAGGGTCTTACCCGGTCCCAAAGCGCCCGCTACGAGGACACGGGATTCTTAAAGCCACTCATCGCGCTGATTGACGCACTCAACACAGAAGCTAATCTCAATACGGCAGGCATAGCGTTTCACCAGTCGCGCTTACAGGGCTTATTACAAAACCGCAAAGCCCTTGAAGACTGGACGAGAAAACACCCAGAAATAGCAGAGGAAACCCTGCTTGCACCCATTGTTATTGTGGGCTTACCCCGTACCGGTACCACATTACTCCACAGAACCATTGCCACTGATACTAGCCTGATGGCACCCCTTTGGTATGAAGTCCGGCAACCGGCACCCATCGACATGAACTTTGTCTCGGACGACGGTCGTATCGCTGTAGCAAAGGCTGAAGTCGACGCTATGCTAGCCGCCATGCCTGGCCTCGCTGCGATTCACCCGATCGATGCGGTTGCTCCCGATGAGGAGATCATGTTGCTCGAACACTCATTCATCAGCACGGTGCCCGAGTGTTACGCCTGCATTCCCGAATATGGAGAAGCGCTTTACGCGCAAGATCCCTCAGCGAGCTACGATTACCTGTATAAAATGCTGCAGTTTTTGCAGTGGCAGAAGCGTCAAAAGGGAGACCTCGGCCAGCGTTGGCTGCTAAAAACGCCGCATCACTTGCATTATCCACAGCAGCTCTTCCAAACTTTCCCAGATGCTGTGGTGATTCAAACGCACCGCCACCCCGGCGAAGTCATGCCGTCCTATGCCAGCATGATGTGTCAACTCGCAGCTCCGTTCACCAACCACCTGAACAAAAAAGCCATGGCGGCCCACTGGGTAAAGAAGTGGCAACAGGGCCTAGCCGCGACCCAAGGCTATCGGGATCAGCATCCTGGGGCGCCCTACTTAGATCTTCAATTTAAAGATTCAATCCACGAACCAGAATCTGTGCTGAGGCAACTCTACGCCTTTGCAAACTTGGACCTGACCGATCAGACGCTTCAAGAAATGCAGCGCTGGCGAGAGTTCAATCAGAGAGAAGCGCGACCGGAGCACCACTACACGGCAGAAGAATTTGGGTTAGAGGGCGTGCAACTCAACGAACAGTTCGCAGATTATATCGCGCGTTACATCTCTAGCTGACACAAATACACTTGCTAAGCCACGATCGGGGGTAAGCCATTTACTACCCTGGGGTGCACTTAGCATATTGCTCGGTAGCACCCATCATACGGTCAATCTTAGTTGAAACTTCATCTGGGATTTCGTTTGTGAAGAACGTATCTGCTGCGTGTCCGCCCGTTACGGTGTCACACATGGTCTGCAGTTTTAGACCGACGGGCGCGAGCACTAGTGGCTTGAAACGCCAGGCAATCTTGCGGGTTTCGGTGGTTAGTTTAAAAATCCCGGAAGTTCTGGCAGCGCAGAAACATCTAGGGCTTCGTGCTGAATAATTACCCTGGCCCCTAATTTTTTGGCAAGTCGCTCAAAGGCCGCCATAGAAACTCGCGTCTGCGCCTCATCGCTGTTGAAGCGTGGCACGCGCGCCAGTTCGCGACTTGCAGCACGGTGATAAAGATCCCCTGATAGAAGCACAGGACCGCTTTCAAACAGGTTAGCCAATAGCGCCGTGTGCCCCGGGGTATGCCCTGGCATCTCTAAAATCACTACCGAACCATCACCAAACACATCATAGTTTTCACTGAAAATAACCTTCTCTAGCTCAGTGAATGCGACGTTCTGAGCGCCAGCCTCCTCACCTCCAAACATATGCTCAAGCTCATCCTCATGCACCAACCACTCAGCACTGGAAAAGAGAGCGGCTTGGCCCGTATGGTCAAAGTGGCTATGAGAGATCGACAGAAATTCAATATCGGCTGCTGACAGGCCGATTAGTGCCAACTGATCGCTTAGTGAGCTTTCCAGAGATAACGTAAAAATGCCGTCAACCTGTGGGTCAGACCCCACCAAGGTATTAGGCAACCCTAAATCCCAGATCAAATCGCCTTCGGGGTGGCGGATTAAATAGCAGGTGTTAACTAACTTACCTCCCTGACCCGCATAGTCTCCGCTCGAGGAGAATGCGTCGAAATCAGACACCTCGATGTTGCCACAATCAAAGGTATAAAGTTTGAGCGATGGTGCACCAACCCTTTCAACGGCGGTCTCATTCGATCGGGTCTGCTCCGGGGCTCCCTGTTCACGTTCAGAGCATCCAAACATCAGCAGGGAGAGGACCAACCCCACGCAAAATAACTTTATCATCACCCTATTTCCCCCTGTAATGATTGACTGAAGTGCTTGAGTTCACCCTGCTAAAGCTATCCGTCTCCTTAGAAGGCGGGTCTCGACGGAAGCCCCTTCTCATTTTATTGCGACCTGAGCTTCAACAAAAGCTTTCAATGCATAGGCCGTGTCGTCAAAGGCGCGCTTAACCCAAGGCCCGGCAAAGCGCATGACGTGAATTCCGTGAGGCCCTAGAAAAGCGTCGGTCGAGTAATAAATACAACCGCCCTGCTCATCCGGCTCGATGATTTGGTCGCGCCTAGCCGGATAAGGCCACGCATCAATCCAGGGAGCGGACCACGCGACGCAGCGGGGCGCATCAATCGCGCAAATTGTCTCGACGTTATCGAAGTATTCACCGGGCACCAGATAATTTTTGAGTTTCATCGTTAGCGGCTCTCCGACCGCCAACTTCCCACTCGCCTCAACACAAAATGGATTCCATTGCTTGTAGCGCTCAAAGTCTACAAGTACGTCCCAGACTGTCTCGGCTGGTGCAGCAATAGCCACCCTTTCTGAGCACACTACAGCGTCCGGATCAAATGCTAATCTTGAGTCCTCTGACATTACCTATCCCCCTAAGGTGCCATATATTCGCCGCCGTTTACGTCTACCGACGCTCCCGACACAACCCTTGAATAGTCCGAAAGGAACATCATTACCGCTCGTGCGCAGTCAGCCTCTGGGGGTATTTCCCGCAAAGGGATTCGATCGGTGATACCGGCAATGACCGTGTCACGATCGGCGCCTGCGGCCACCTGCTGATCAATATAAGCATAAACCGGCGCACCGCCGATCCAGCCCATGCGTAATGCATTAACTCTAATTCCCAGAGGGCCGAAATCATTAGCCATGTGTCGCGTCGCAGCGTTTAAGGCCCCTTTGGCCGCTGCATACATCGCCTCTCCAGAGAAGGGTTTAACCGTGGAAAGCGTTGAGATATTCACGATAGAGCCGCCCCCTGCCGCCCGCATGGGAACCAGACAAGCCTGAGCCATACGAATCGCTCCCTGACAGATAACGTCAAACACATCACCGAATTTTTCCGAATCAGCAGCATCCATGCTGGCCCAATCACCATGTACATAAGCGCTGTTTACCAAGCCATCAATCCTGCCGTAGGTATCAACACCCATAGTTATCAGTGCCTGACATTGATCCTTGGAGGTGACGTCAGTTCCTCGGGCCACAGCGGCACCGCCCGCAGCCTCGACCTCAGCCACCACCGACGCTAAAAACTCCTGATTGCGAGCCCCTAGCACCAACTTCGCACCCTCGGCCGCAGCTTCCAGTGCCAAGGTTCTACCGAGCCCCGGCCCCACCCCACTAATCACGACCACTTTATCTTCTAACAACATCGTCAAAACCTCCGATCAACCGCACTTAACAACGCCAAACTGATTAGCAACCATCTCACAAATTTGCAAGAACAGGCCATCAGCCATTAGGAGATAGACAGAATAAATATGCCCTGCCATGCTGATAGTTAATCAATGGAGCGGCAGAAATATGGAAACTCAACAACGTGTTGCATTAGTCACCGGCGCTGCAGGTGGTGTTGGCCAGTCTACTGTGGAAAAACTCGCGGCTGAAGGTTGTATTGTCATCGGCACCGACATTAGAGCCATCGAAGCAACGCCGCCAGAGGGCGTGGTATACCGGCAACACGATGTGACCAGTGAAGCGGATTGGAAGTCTTTAGCCGCTTGGCTAGAGCAGGAATATGGTCACCTAGATATCCTCGTCAATAACGCCGCGATTCTCATGGCTTACCATATCGAGGATCAGTCGCTAGAAGACTTTAATACCATCATGCAGGTCAATTGCACCTCCATATTTCTCGGCATGAAAATATTATTGCCGGTAATGAAAAAGAGTGAGGCTGCATCTATTATCAATATGTCATCAACGTCTGCGGTGGGTGGCTATCCTCACTTTGCTGCCTATGGTGCGACCAAGGCTGCCGTAAGGAATCTCACGGTCAGCACGGCAGTTTACTGCCAAACCAATGGCTTCCCCATTCGGTGCAACTCAGTGCATCCCGACGGCATCTTCACCGATATGATTACGCGCATGCAGGGGAATTTTCCTGAAATGGACCCCGACAAAGGCGCCCGAGCCATGGAGTTCGCCTGCGAACCTGCAGCCGTTGCCGACGTCATCTGCTTTTTAGCCTCTCAAGGCGCGCGGCATATCAATGGCGCGGAAATCAGGGTCGACAACTCATCCACGGTTCAAGTGCCCTACTTTTGATTTACCTATAAACGGCAGAAAATACGCCCCGATCGCTGTAAATAGCGTCGAATCGGCGCGTTGGGGGTTAGGAAAGGCGACGAACACGTGATAGTCCATTTGCTGTATGTCATTTCAAGCAGTTCCGCGACACAATTGGGACATGGAGTGTATAAATCGCAGATGTCCCGCAAAAAACTAAAAATAGAGGTCGATTTCATGAAGCCATCCGTCCAGAAGTCCCTGCTTACCACGGCAGTAATCTGCGCCCTCTCAACCGAGAGTGCTTTCGCCCAACTTGAGGAAGTTATCGTCACTGCAGAACGCCGTGAGGCAAGCCTGCAGGAGACACCAATCTCGATTCAAGTGCTGAGTTCCGAAGAGATACGGTCAAGAGGTATTAAGAGCGCGATGGATCTTGTTGATCAGGTGGCCGGCGTGCAAGGTTATTCCGCCCCGGGCACCACGTCTGACGTTGGCCTCAACATCAGAGGCATCGGCGATGGATCACCTAACCTCTCAGTAGATCCGGGAACCGCCCGTTACATTGATGGTGTCTACATTGGCAAGGTGGTCGGCTCGGGCATGGACATCACCGACCTCCAACGCATTGAAATACTCAAAGGCCCCCAAGGCACGTTGTATGGTCGAAATACCATCGCGGGCGCCGTTAACTTTGTTTCAAAGGCTCCGAGTGACGAACTGTCGGTAGATTTACGGGCAACTGCCGGTAACTACAATCAACGTGATTTATCGGGCCGAGTTGACGTCCCCCTCACGGACAGCCTTCGCGTTGCGGCTTCTTATTATCAGCGCGACCGCGATGCCTTTTGGGACAATACAAACCCTTTTCAGGGCGGCTTCAACAGCACCGA
>JAQXAF010000111.1 GCA_029253085.1 Luminiphilus sp.
GACGACTGGTAGAAGAGGAAATTGCCGAAAAGCGGCAGTGGAAAATGGTTGAAGGCAAGCAAATAGTCTGCGTGTGGGCGGTCACGTTTGAGGATCCAAAGATTTGGGGCGAGCGCAGCGATCAACCGTCAGTGTTCATCCACCGCATTGCCAACCATCCGCAATTTAGAGGACGGGGGCTTGTTGGGGTGATTGTCGACTGGGCCAAAGATCGATACTCCAGGGGCCCCATAAAGTTCCTACGCCTCGATACCGTGGGCTACAACGAGGCCCTTATTCGGGTCTACACCTCTCACGGTTTTAAAGTGCTAGACCCGGTTGAACTTGAGGACACAACGGGGCTCCCCGCACACTACAAAGAGGACAAAGTGTACTTGTTTGAAATGGCGTTGGAATCGGAGCGTTAGACCTGCACGTAGAATAAATGTCAGCAATGCTGAACAATGCAAAGCCTTACCACTATGACACGCTGAGAGCGCAATGACCGGCGCTGTCGCATATCCCAATAGTGCATTCACCGCATCGGGAAGCTCCGTTCAGAAAGAGGGAATCATGGAGTTCGCTTTCTCAGGGCGATTGAAGCGAATATGCGCGATGCCCTCGGCAACAGTGAGATCAAAACATTCGTAACTCAAGACTTTTTCCTTAGTATAGATCGCGTCATTAGCCAAAGCGGCACCGGCGAGCCAGCCATCATAGCGGCTACGATGCATACAGCGATATTTTGCTTCCCTAAAGAGATCGTATAATTAATAAAAGGGTAAATACACGCTAAGGGATTTCTATAGTAGAACTTGCCTATCCTGACTGAAGCGGCGCCCAGCAAAGAAAAACAATGGAATTGCCGAAAACGAAATCAATGTAAACGACACCAAGGTGATTGTGTAGGGGTTTGCAATCTCATTTATCGTTAGCCAGTCCAACAACAGACCGCTAGATGTCACTCCCAAACCAAGACCGCCTACATTAATCATCAGCAACGCAACTGCAGTAACCGTCCCCCGTAAATACGTCGGGACTAACTCCTGAATCGTTCCAAAAACTGGCCCATATAAGCAACCCAATTGAAAAAATGCGAGAAACATACAAACCATAAAGAAAAATGAAGTGGGATCAGAAAATCGATAGGCGAGCATGATGGGCATAATGAATAGGGTAATCCAAAACATAAACATTGGGCGGCCAATGCCGGTTTTCTTCAGGAAGTAGTCACTGCCCAACCCACCGAATAAATTGCCGCTGACGCCCCCGACTAGTGCCAGCCAACCGGTGAGCTCAGCAATGCCATTTCGATCAAATCCGCGTTCCTCAACAAACCAAATTTGCTCGAAAACAGCGGCACCCAAGAAGACATGAAACATTACTGCCCCAGAAATGGTTAACAACAGTGCCGGACACCGAAGCAAACACTCTCGGATGAGTATTATCGTGCCTTTCAGTGGCAGCAGCGCAGGCTTTCTGCTGAAACGGATCACCGAGTCATCTACAGGGGGGCGCGGCGTCTCTCTGAGGAACAAGAGCACTAAGCTCAACAAAACACCCATGCCACCAAGCGCGTAAAAACAACCGCGCCAGCCCAGTAAAGGCTCAAGGTACCCTGCAATCAATAAGCTCACAGAGATACCAATTGGTGCCGCCATGTAATAAAAGGACGTTGCAAAACCCAGGCGCTTCGCTGGGAAACGATCTGACAGTATCGACATAGACGCGGGCGTCATGATGGATTCACCAATGCCTATAAACAACCGCGGAATTGCGAGACTAACGAACCCCTTCGCCGCACCCGAAATAACCGTCAGCGCACTCCAGCTAGCCAAGCCAAATGCGATGAAACGGGTTCTGTTAATACGATCCGCCAGAATCCCCATAAACACACCGGCGACACCATAGAAAACAATAAAAATGAGCCCCGTCAAAAGGCCAAACTGGGTATTGGTCAAGTTGAGGTCTGGTTTTATCCAGTTAGCCATACTGGCTATCAGTTGCCGATCAACCACGCACAACACATTGATAAGCGTTAAGAATGATAAAAACCCGAAATCCTTTGCCGAAGGCTCACTTACTTTGTCGTTCAAGTTTTCGGCTCCTTAAATGTCTCAGTCCGCCGTTAGCGTAGAGAGAAAATCCCGGTGCTACGCAGATTTCGCGGGAAGCACCGCATTACGGATAGCAGCATAGTGGTCGTCTCGCTCACCACGAGCCCCACTCTGCAGATCATATTCCAAGTTGGTTGGCATCGAGGGTACTTGGCTCATCGCATCAATAGCTCGTTGAGGCAGCAGCGCACGACCAAGATTAGTATGCAAAGTGGTTGCGGTCAGGTTAAAAATCCGCGTCAAGGTCGATCTATCTGCATCGGTAAGCGCTGTAAGCACTCCCGCGACGATTTCATTTTTTCTGATATCGCAAGGTGATCGTTGTCCTAAGCGTGTTCTCAAGTGAGCAAGCTCAGATTTTACAACCCGAACAACACCGGTTCTCCCCCAGATCGCTTCGAGGTCACCGCAAGACTTCAGTACTGCGTCAACGGAAGGCAGATCCCTGCGGGTGTCTGCGCCGTTTCTACCATGCTGTTCACTATTTCTCATATCGTCTCCGTGAGAGGCGCTTGGCACTTCAAGTCAATCAAATGCTCACAACACAACCTCACCACTTTCGCTTACCAGGTATCGATATAGGCATGCTTTTTTTCGACGCGAAGTGGGCGTGGTGGCAGGCGCTTCAGCCCCTCGGCAATCCAAGAGCGCGTCTCGGAGGGGTCAATCACATCATCAATACCACCGCCCGACGCCGCATTTACTGCCTTAGCCAGCTCGTACTGCTCCTCTACTTTTTCTCTAAATAGCTGCTGTCTTGCTTCAGCTGACTCTATCGCCTCTAACTCTTTTCTAAAGCCCAGCTTTACGCTGCCCTCTATATTCATCGCCGCAAATTCTGCTGTTGGCCATGCGATTGTCAGTAACCCCATCAGTGAACTGCCGCCGCACATTGCCTGAATGCCTAGTCCATAGGCTTTACGAACAACGACTCCAAACAGCGGCGTAGTGATATTCGCACCTACATTGAACATCCGTGCCGAATGCCTTACCAGACCTGTTGCCTCAACTTGAGGTCCAACCATTAAGCCGGGGCAGTCCATCAAACTCAAAATGGGTATGTCGAAGGCATCGCATAACTTCATAAATCGAGCGCCTTTGTCAGCGCCTGCAGAATCAATTGCACCACTCAGATGATGAGGGTTATTGGCAATAACGCCCATCGGCTTGCCCTCTATGCGAATGAATGCAGTAATAATTCCAGCACCGAATGATTTTCTTATCTCAAGCACCGAGTCTATGTCAGCTATCGTTTTTATGATTTCAAGCATGTCATAGAGTCTCACCCGATTCTCTGGAACCACATGTCGTAAACTAATCTGGTCCGCACACTCCCAATGCTCAATTTCCCCCTGAAAGTAAGACAGGTATTTTTTAGCAACCGCGACCGCTTCTTGCTCATCCTTCACCAGTATGTCCACTACTCCATTTGGGACTTGGGTCGACATGGGTCCCACTTCCTCCGGCGAATAAACGCCCAAACCACCGCCCTCAATCATTGCAGGTCCGCCCATACCAATGGTCGAATTCTCAGTCGCGATAATCACATCACAACAGGCCAGTAGAACAGTGTTGCCAGCAAAGCATCGCCCATGATTTACACCAATCAGTGGGACTGCTCCTGAAAGTTTTGCAAACTGAGTAAACGTCTGAACATCAAAAGAAACTGCGGGCCCCAGTGAATCATCCCCAGGTCGCCCACCACCGCCTTCACTGAAAAGCACAAGGGGCAACCGAAATCTAAGGGCCAGCTCAAATAATCGATCTTGCTTGTAATGACCTCGGCCACCCTGCGTGCCGGCAAGGACTGTGTAGTCATAATGAATCAACATGGCTGAGGAAGCGTTTTCACCAAACAGAGACGCATTAATCGTACCTGTACCACCGATCACGCCGTCGGCAGGGCTGCGTTTGCGAAGCGATTCGGGATCATGGCGTTGATGCTGACGAGCCACTACTAGAGGCCAATATTCTTTGAAGGAACCTTCATCCATCAACTCACGGATATTTTCGCGTGGCATACGCCCACCACGTGATCTGCGTTTAGCAACCGCTTCTTGTCTACTCTCATCTAGCGTGTAAGCGTGTCGGTCGAAGCTCTCCTGTAAATCTGGTCTTATGTGGTTTACGTCCATTTGCGCTTCTGGAGCTTTGTCTAGCTTGTCAAACTGAGCCTCTTCAAGATACAGGATGGACTGATTCTCAGACACAATACTTCCCACGGTGAGATCTATCTGGCGAACAATCCCGTCGCAGGTTGCCCTTATCTCATGCTCCATTTTCATCGCATCGAGCACAAAAACTAACTCACCAGAGCGGACTTTCTGTCCGACATCGCAATTAAGATCGATAATGGTTCCTTGGATAGGTGACGTTATAGCAACGAGCCCTTCGTGAACGCTTGCCACATCAACCGGTGATTTCATACCTTCCATTGGTGTCGGCGAAGACCGATGAGAGAACAGCGCCAAAGGATCATTCCCGTTTGAATTCGCCGGCAATCCAGCCCCAGTATTTTTCTCCTGCATGAAGTTTGACACGAAGCGATCAGGCCCCTCCCACTCTGAGGTGAGCGCTTCTATGTTTTCATCTATCCAGCGCGTATGGATCTTCCCCTGAACGAAGTCAGGATGGCTGATGATATTTTTTATTAAGGATAAGTTGGTCCTAATGCCCTCCAATCGGAACTCCGACACAGCTCTGATCGACTTTCTCGCCGCATCTGTAAATTGAGCTGACTTCTCGTGAACAATGACCTTTGCGATCAAAGAATCAAAGGCAGTATTGACCTCGTAGCCCACGTAGCCATATCCGTCTGTCCGCACGCCTGGACCATTTGGCGCTTCGTATCCCGTTAAAACGCCAGACCCAGGCAAAATGGTGCCGTCAGAATTGATCGTCTCCAAGTTCACTCTCGCCTGTATAGAGAAACCATTATTCAACGTTGCATGAGGCTCCCTCAGACCCACTTCGGCCAAGCTAGAACCCGTTGCGATCTGTATCTGTCCTCGTACCAAGTCGAAGCCAGCGATCTCTTCTGTGACCGTGTGCTCCACTTGCAGCCGAGCATTAGCCTCAATAAACACAAATCGCTCATCGGGCGAATTAACATCAATGAGAAACTCGAAGGTACCGAGACTAAGATAGTGATGTTTCCGAGCAAATGTCAGTGCTGCGTCAGTAATCTTTGCCCTCAAACTCGCTGACAAACCTGGGGCAGGCGCGACCTCCACAATTTTTTGGTTGCGCCGCTGCACCGAACACTCTCTGTCGCCTAGGTGAGTGATGTCACCCATCAGATCCCCAATGATCTGAATTTCTATATGCCTGGCCCGACTTAAAAACTCTTCGACATATACCTGGTCATTACCGAATGCTGCTTGAGCCTCAGATTGACATCGAGTAAAGGCATCCTCTAGTTCAGACTCATCGTAAACAACGCGGGTCCCTCTTCCCCCGCCTCCCATAACCGCTTTTAAAATGATCGGTCCACTGGTCGCGCTAAAGAAGACCCTTACCTCATTGAGCGTCACCGATCGATCACTACCCGCCAGCACCGGCACACCCGCATCAATCGCGGCTTTTCTTGCGGCTACTTTGTCGCCAAAGAGCTCAAGATGCTCTGGTTTCGGGCCAATGAACAAAATATTGGCCTCTCTACAACCCAGCGCAAAATCTGCACGCTCCGATAAAAATCCGTAGCCCGGATGAATCGCATTGCAGCCAGATTCCTTTGCCGCATGAATAATCTCGTCAATGTCCAGATAAGCGCGCGGTCCGGCACCTGGTATTAAAACCGCCTCATCCGCTATGTGGGTGTGCAAACTTGTGCGGTCATCGGACGAAAATATACTGACCGAGCGAATACCACTATCCGCAGCCGCTCTGGCAATGCGAATGGCTATTTCCCCTCGATTGGCAATGAGAATACCTCCCAGAGAGGCGTTAGATTCTGAATCTATTACTGTGCCCACTATGCCAACCTCGGTTTGTTTCCAATAATACCTTCGCGAGATAGCGACGCTATTTGGCCATTCGACAGACCTAGCAAGCCGCCTAAAATATCTTGGTTGTGCTGACCCAGAGTGGGCGCCGAGCTAGTGATTCTGATGGGGGCGTCCCCTAACCTCCATGGAGCGCTGGGATGGGGCTGCTCCCCCACAAACTCTCGGCTTACCAATTGCATATAGCCACGACTCACTAAATGTGGATCCGCCATCAAATCGGCTACGTCATTCAGGATCGCTGCAGGGACACGAACAGCCTGAAGCGCTGCCATCAAGTCCGCAGCGCTCCGACTACTCGTCCACTCACCAATAGAGGCCTCAATTTCCATAAAGTCAGCACGCCGCTTAATGGGCTCTAAACAAGAAAAAGACCTAAGAGTCGGAATCATATCCATTACCGACTCCCACTCCGCTTCTGTTTTAACCTGAATAAGGACCCACTGATCGCGGCCTTTACAAGGAAATACTTGGTGAACAAAATAATCCGAAGCATAGTTGCCCTGCCGCGCCGGGGCATGACCGTTAACCGACTGGCATAGTATTCCGTGTACCGCATGTGGCAGCATGCATTCAGCTTGGCTCAGATCGACAAACTGGCCGATACCGGTTTTTTTCTTGTGTCTTAAGGCAGTTAATAGCGCCGCAGTACCATAAAGACCAGAAATCGCATCGCCGAAAGCAACATGCAGCATCGTGGGAGGATCTCCTTCCTCTCCTTGCAAATGAGGTAACCCTGCAGCCTGTTCAACAGTGGATCCGTAAGCACGAAATTTTGCCCAAGGCCCCGTCCTGCCAAAGGCCGGCATCGACAGCATGACGAGGTCTGGTTTTACTTTCCTCATGACGTGATAATCAAGATTAAGCTTTTCCAAGACGCCGGTGGGATAGTTGTCGACTACTGCATCGGCACCCTTCACCAGCTCTAGCAGAAGGTCTCGCCCAGACTTAGTCTCAAAGTCGATCGTTACGCCAAGTTTCTGGCGATTTACGTAAATAAAATTATGTGCTTTCTCAGCGCCGTTATTATCAATCCATTCTTGACTGGCCTCCCAGCTTCGGAACCAATCGA
>JAQXAF010000125.1 GCA_029253085.1 Luminiphilus sp.
CTCCCCTTTGCGGCAGATTGGGCTGCAACCCTCACTAACCGCGTGCGGCAGATGGATCCGATTAACCTCTGGATTCCCAAGGATATTAAACGCGCCACAGGTAAAGGCGCCATGCCCACTTCACTGATGCGCGTGCTACCGGGATTGCACAAAGGTAAAACCGCCGTAATCACCGGGGGAAGCCTAGGCATAGGTTTACAGTTGGGGCGTTACCTTGCTATCGCGGGTGCTAGGGTCCTACTGAGCGCACGCAGCGAGGCCAAGCTGATAGAAGCAAAGGCTGAAATCGTTGCGGAACTCAGCGGTATTGGCTATCCCAATGCTGAAAATCGAATTCATGTACTCGCTAATATTGACGTGGGCGACCCAAGCGCTCTTGATCAACTTCATAGGCATGCCGTAGACCTCTTTGGTCAGGTAGATTTCTTGATCAACAACGCGGGGATTTCCGGCGCGGAAGAAATGGTTGTCGATATGACCTTGAAAGATTGGGATCGCACGATGGAAGCGAACCTGATCTCCAACTATTCGCTTATTCGCAAGTTCGGCCCATTGATGAAAGACAAAGGTCGAGGCTCAATACTCAACGTCTCCAGCTATTTTGGTGGGGAGAAGTATGTGGCTGTTGCGTACCCTAATCGCGCTGACTACGCGGTGTCCAAAGCAGGACAACGCGTGCTAGCCGAAATTTTGTCTCGCCACCTTGGGCCAGAAATTCAGATCAATGCTTTAGCCCCCGGACCCGTGGACGGTGCTCGGCTACGAGGGCTCGGGGACGCTCCAGGCCTGTTTGACCGTCGCGGAAGATTGGTGCTGGAGAACAAGCGCCTGAATCAGGTCCATGCGGCGATCATATCTGCTGTCGCTGATGGCTACCCGATTGAAGAGATCAGAAAGCTATCCGCGAATGCTGTTGAGGTGCTGCCTTCACATAACCTACCCTCAGTGCTAAGCCGGCTATATACACAGATAAAGGATTCCGGCGGAACGGGCAGTTCCAACCAATGCTTACTCCACATGGGCATGGCAGTGAAGTTAGTAGAGCGATTGGTCAACGCCAGTATTTTTACTGCGGAAGACAAAGACGAATTTCTGGGTTCCTTCGTCGATGCTCCCTCGCCCTTCTTCGACAAGGAGGCTTGTAAGCGATCAGCGACTCAGATCGAGTCGGGAATTTTAAATCGACTGCACCTGCACAAGATGCCGACGGATGAGCAAGTAGGCTTGTCCACCGTATTCCACCTCGCCGATGAGATCGTTAGTGGTGAAACTTTCCACCCCTCTGGCGGGCTGAAATTTGATCGATCGGTGACCGAGGGGGAACTACTCCTTTCACCGAGTGAAAAAGATTTAGCACGACTCAGTGGCAAGCGTGTCGTCATCTTAGGCGACTGCATGCGCAACGAAATTACTGAAATTGCCAAAGGCTTTCAAACCAATGACGTTGAGAAGCTGTGGGTGCTGACACGCTCTGAAGAAACCAAAACGGCGCTTCACCATGCGCTGGATTGCGACAACACCAGCAATATCGATGTCCGCTGCATCGGTGATGATATTGAGGGCGCACTCGATCACATACTCCGCCATGACGGCGGATTCGATGTTGTTGTTAGCAGCCCCTTCGAACGGTTACCGCTGAACGCGCTAGCGGGTGACCGCGGTGGGGACTGGGATCGAGTACTATCCGATGAGCAATTTCGGCAACTCGTTCATCAGCAACTCACCCATCACTTTCGCAGTGCTCGTATCGCCGCACTGATACCCAGTTGCCAAATCGTTTTGCTCACGCCTGAAACGTCCTTAGCGTCGACGCGGGAGGAGTTTGCCTTAGCACTATTTGTGAAGAACTCGCTGCATGCATTCACAGTAACCCTTGGCGTAGAGGGTGAGCGACTTCCCACTGTGCCGGCTGTCAATCAGGTGCAGCTGACACGACGGGCTCACACTGAAGAACCCTCCAATGATCAAGAGCTGTCCGAAGAGATGGAGCGTCTGGTTGCAGCGGTTATGCAGTGCTCTGTTCCAGCGCCGTCGCCCAAGGAAAGCCGGTACCTGTCAAAGATCTTCCGCGGCAATGCGGTCACCGTGTAAGCGCACTGACTCGGCCGCCTGCTGGCAGCTACACCGCATCTGGGGCCCTATTTGGGCCCCTTTTTTTCTGACGGGCGCCGCTTTATCGCTGTAGGAGCTGGTCGATGTTGGCCTCATGGCGCTCACGATCAATACGATAATAGACCAGCGCCCACAGCATCAGCGCCCACAAAATACATTGACTGGGGATCAGCGTTGCACCCAGATTCCAAAGCACATCGGGGCTCACCGCGTCGGGTGCAGAGCCCTCCGGAAAGTCGACCCATTGCAGCATCAATCCCGCAAAAAACACCCCAATACCCTGATTGGTTTTACGAACGAAAGTCATGGCCGCAAAGAAGACACCTTCACTGCGGCGCCCTGTTGTCACCTGGGCTTGCTCAACCAAGTCTGCGACCATGGAACCCAGCACCGCCTGCATCGCTATAATCAATCCAAGATCCAGCGTATTGATAGTGACAATAATCGGGAACAGATTCGGATCGCCGTTTGCCGGGAGAACATCCAATAGTCGAAGCAATACAGGGAGCGGCTGGATGGTAAAGGCCAGCGCGCCTAGGACTAATACGGCGCGTTTCTTCCCCAAAGACTTGGCGACCCTGGGTGCAATGAGCATACCCATAACCGCTGACACAACCACCAATGCCGTCCAATAGAAAATCTGCAGCGAGGAAAACTGCCAGAAGTAAGTGAGCATCAAGAATGACAGTGCCGCAGAGAGCCCGGTCGCCACAGATCCGGAAATACTGGAGAAAATGAGGGCGAAGAAATTTTTATCAAGGAGAGTTTCTTTGATCTCCCCAAACGCCCCTGCCAATGAAGCCCGGATTGTGGCGTGTTCAGGGCCAAAATAGCGAACGTATTTTTGGGTTCCCAAGGCTGAGGTCATAATAGACACAAACATAAGCCCGGCAGCTAACCAACCGTAGATCGCGTAGCCGTCGCGATTGAGTGTGCCAATGGGTTGTGACGGTGTTGGAACCAAGAGGAATCCAAACATAATCACAGCGAGTGCCGTGCCACCCGTCCAGGCGAAGAACAATCGCCATGATTGCACGGCCGTACGCTCGTCATAGTCAAGCGTCAACTCTGGCAACAACGACGAGCTGGGCGTCTCAAACAGGGTAATCAGCGTCCTGATGAGGACGGCCATAACCAACAGATACAAGAATAGCCCCTGACTGCTCCAGTCGGGTGGACTCCACAGAAAGGCATAACAAACGGCGACGGGTAATGCCGATGCATACATAAAGGGATGACGCCGTCCCCAGCGGGAGCGCGTTCGGTCCGACCAGTAGCCGATCACCGGATCACTGAAGGCATCGAGCACCATCGCAACCAGGAGTGCCGTACCCACCAGAGCAGACTCAAGGCCAACAACCGTGCTGTAGAACAGCAACAGAAAATAGGCGAAGCCGTTGTCTTTGATGCCATAGGCCATGGCCCCAACACCATGCAGAATTTGGCCACGGAGTGGTAACGGTTGATGCTTGTTTGCGCCGTCTTGCGTCATTTTTAGTTATCCATGTACAACTCTTCGAAGCCCAGCTGATTGGCTAGAATGATGTCTCTAAGAAGAGATCACCTCCTGCGTAAAGAGAGACGCCAGCTCGGGGCTTTTGGCGCGGGCAGCCTACCCCACCGCGCTCAACGGGCTGCCGCTTCGAAGCTAGGGCACAGGCAAATACGGCGCAATCACCGGTAACACCCAATCGGCGCTCAGATGGGTGGCGCAGTGGTGGCAAGATAATCACTAACAAGACTGAGAACATCACCATCCAGCAGTCCTCTACAGCGGGCCTCATCCTGATACTTTTTCAACGCTGGTATACCCAAGGCTTGAAGCTGGGCAAAGGGTCCATGGGGCGAACCAAAGGATAGCGTCCAAGCCTCATCCACTTTGCAGGCTTCCGCGATCTCATTGGCGGCGAGCGCCAGCGCCTGAGTCAGAAAAACTGCTATCAGGCAGTTTTCAATCGTTTTATCGCTTGCTGCTGCCAAAAACTCCGCTTGTGCATAGCTGGGGTCGGGATAGCTGTAGAAACCACGTCCAGACTTTATGCCCAACGCATTGTTTTCAATGCGCGGACTAAGTTGGGCAAGGATGCGGGGACGCAAGGGGTGATTATTCCTTCCCGGTCGCTGCCAACTGTCGAAAATGACATCCAGCCCAAACAGGTCCATGAGTCCCACGGGCCCTATGGGTACTGACTGGCTGCGCATCCACGCTCGATCAATCGACTCGGCTGACATTCCCTGCTCTGCCAGAAGCGTTAACGAGGCCGTCAGTAAAGGCCCCAGTATTGAATTGATCACATAACCCGGATTTTCCTTGGTCAAGAGCAAGGGGTAACCACCCAAACGCCTGACATAAGCTTCCAACTGCGCCAGGAGTTGTGGATCTGTGCTACTGCCACCGACGATATCAAACACCCTCGCCCCGAGGTGGGAGTGCAGCGCCGCAAAGCGCTGGGGCTTTGACAGGGCGCCCTCGAGCTCAGAAGGTAACAGTGTCGAGGTGTTGGTTGTGATGATGACATGCTCCCCACACAGGCCATCAAGTTCTGCCAGTACGGCTCTTTTAATGTCGGGCTGCTCAGGCACTGATTCGCTGACCAGCGTAGCGCCGGCGATGGCCGCGGCGAGGTCGGTGGTCGACGCGATCCTGTCGAGTGCCCTGCTCAGGTCATCACTGGAAAAGAAACCCCGCTGGCGGAGGTGCTCCCCCGTCGCGCGCAAGCGATCGGGAAGCGAGGCCAATGCAGTCTGGGAAGAGTCGTACACTGAACAGTTCAATCCCGCTGCCCCCGCCACAAGCGCATTAAAGGAGCCCATTGCTCCTGATCCCACGAAACATACAGACTGAACTTCCTGATACATGGGCATGGGCTACCCGCCCTGCTGCATCGGTAACAGGCTACGGGTCCACTTCTCAGGCAGCGCCAAATTTGTGCTGCCCTGAGTAACAATCGCCGGCAAATACTCAATGACCGGCAGCGCCCTAAGCGTGTTAACAATATGAAACTGAGTGGGGTTCTGCTCCCAGGTCAATGCTTCCCAACTCAGCACGCCCTCCCCTATTAATACCTGCTTGAGTACGTTTTCTGATGGAAAAGTGACGGGCTCACACACCGACGGAGGACCGTAGCCTCCGGGTGCCGGTAGGTATCGCCAGGTCATAGGATGTGTTTTATTCTCTCTCGCCAATTCTGCAGCAGCCACATCACCCGACGGAATTTCAACAAGATTTTTTAGTTCCATATCGACAATTGCATTGCCGAAGTGACTGGCGCTGCAGCTCCAACACCCGTCATGAATGACATGGTCCGGGATATCTGCATATATTTTGGGAATGCCCTGTACCTCTCTTCCCACCAGTATGGGGTCAGTCAGATTTTCCCAAATAACTAAGGCGTAATTTCCTTCGAGCTGTTCATTCGCGCCATTGAAGATCGCGTTAGCGTTGACACCCACCATGTTGTAGCCGCGGCCGGCCAACCAGTCGATATTTTTATTGCAGGCGTAGTAAACGGTAATAATCGCATCGTCGGCCAGCTCAAAGCCCGCGGGTAATAGTGCCGCCAGCTTATCTCGGTCAGTCCTGTAAGGCACAGCCATCACCGTAACGTCATGGTACCAACCACTGGTCTTGTCTCCCGTGTATCTGGGACCGAAGTGCGCTGGCATCATATACGACGCAGCTGGATCTATTGAAAACATGGAACTCCTTTAATGCTAGGCGTCGGCTGCAACGCGCGCCGGCATTTGACGTGTTGGCGCCAACTGCGAAAAATACAATCTCAGTAGCACAACATTAATGTCAGCGACCGTTGTCTCAGCCTCTGGACCTTTAAAATGCACTGGGCTTACCACCCGGCGAAGATCATCAGAAAAATACGGCCACCTCGAGACCATAGGTTCGGGGGTTGATCGGTGTGCCGGTACGGCGAACGCCATCGGCCAGAGCGCTGACCGAATAATCGTTGGCGAAGCTGACCTCATCAGTCAGGTTCAAACCATAGAGAGCAATCTCGAATCGCTCACTGGCGGGGCGCCAAGCAGCACGCGCGGTCAGTTGGTGATAACTATCGATGGTTTCAATATCGTCATTGAAGACCGTAACGTACTGGGTATCTACCCAGCTGTAATTCGCACTAATTGCTGCTGTGCCACCGACGAGGGCCCGGGTATAGATTGCTGACAGACTTAACTTGTTGTTGGGTGTGCGGTTCAGCTCATTGCCTCGAACATTCCTCACCTCATTGGATTTATTGTCCGATATGAAGAAGTCGGCTTTATATTCCGATTTGAGATAGGAGTAATTTCCCAGTAGCAGTAACGCCTCGCTGACTGCCCAGGTACTCTCGAGCTCAAAACCGTACACATCGACGTCGGGCGCATTAGCCAGTCGGCTGGTGACGATACCGCTATTGGGGTCCAAAATACCCAGCTCGACTTGCATATCCTGGTAGTCATAGAAAAAAAGTGCGGAGCGAATGGAAAGATTTTCTCCCAGCGTTCCCTTAAAGCCCACCTCGTAGGCTTTAACCTCTTCATTGGCGACGGTGGATTCATTTTCCGGTGTCGCTTCATCATCCTGCATCCCGCCCAGTCGGAAGCCACCTGGCTTGTAGCCCGTTGAAAAGGTGCCGTAGAGCATTCCCTGATCAGAGACATCAAACGATGCGCTCAGGCGAAAGTCCGTTGAATCCCATTTTTCTTCATGGCTATCCTCCAGGTCGGACACCAGGATACCGAGGCGTGGACAGCCCGGTGGTGTGAAATAGGGGTCGCCGCTGGCAATCAATTCAGGAAGGCGTTGCTCACCGCAAAAATCAAGGACCGAGTCATAAAAGATCGTCTGTGATTCGTTGCCAACTTTCTCGTCTTCGCTATAGCGCAGACCGGCAGACAGCCTGAGGCGCCCAGTTACATCCCAATCGATCTGTCCATAGACTGCGGTAGACTCCACCTCGAGCTCACCACGCTGGGCATAAAATACACCGTCTGGATTCGGGGCTGCCGAAAGATTCTGAATAAGAAACGGGTTGTTAGCATCGGTCAGCACATAGGGCTGATCGAGTTCATTTTTTAGATAGAACGCGCCCAACAACCACTGCAATTCGCCGTCGTGGGTAGAAAACAGCTGCAATTCATGCTGGGTCGTCGTCTCCGCCTGGCCAATAGTTTCAACAAATGACGCAGGGCTGGCCGTGCCGTCAAAATCCTTAGCCCCATTCCAGCTGTAATCCTGATAGCCGTTGAGTAATCGGATGGACAGACTGTCCAGATCAATAGTCAGTGTTGACTGATAGGTTTCCTGGTCGTCAACCTCAACGAACCCCTGGAAGTCAGAACTGCGCTTGAAGGGGTCTGACTGATCGGGCGCGATAGCCACGGGTGAAAATAACTCGGGGTTTATAACGATTTCGCCGAGCTTGGAGGGTGCACCGGATTCATTGCGGTAACCATCCAGCTTGGCGCGCTCCAAGGTTTCGTTGTCAAATGTTGCGCTGAAATAGCGCATATTCCACTGGACACTGTCGGTGAAATTGACACTGACCTGCGCTTCAAATCGCTGGGCATCGATGCCAATAGGATCAGGTCCCGACACATTTTCGGTGAAGCTATCAGCGTCCTGCTGGCTGTAATGGACCAGATAGCCGAAACTATCATTGATCGGGCCACTACTGGTTAGAGCCAGCGTTTTGCGGCCATAGTTACCGATACGGCCACGGGCAATATGTTCAAGTTCAATACCTGGCTTCTTTGTGATCACATTAATCGCGCCGCCCGTTGTATTGCGGCCAAACAAGGTTCCCTGTGGACCACGCAGCACTTCAATACGTTGTGTCAGGTCCACGGGCGCTGACAGGACCGCTGCTTCGCTGGCGTAAAAGCCATTGTCATACACGCCAACGCCCGGCTCCGTGCCGGTGGTATTGGTCTCTCGGCCAATTCCCCTCAGGTAAACCCGATTACCTTCCCCTCCGCCGGCAGTCTCCTGATAGGACATGCTGGGTGTGAAATTAGCAACGTCCTGGGGCGAATAGATCCCCAGCGCTATCCGTTCCTCACCTGACAGCGTAGTGATTGCGATCGCCGTATCGGCCAAACTCGATTCGCGCTTCTGGGCGGTCACGACCACCTCTTCGAGAAGTGGCTGCGCGCTGGCCGTCATCGGGTTAACCAATGCACACCCAATCATCACTGCTAATGCTGTCTTTTTTTGCTTCATCTGCTTATCACCCATCTATAAACTTACTTATATGTAGTTTTTTCTAATTAAAACTTACAGAAAGGCTAAATTAAATGCTTTTGTTGTGGCAGTCAACACAATAAGGCCCGCGAACGCGGCATTTTCCTCCTATATACTGGACCATGGGGATCGGACTTTCGGGGTTGGTATGTCAGGGACGGTAGCGGTGCATCAACAAGACACCAAGCGACGCAGGAGGCCACAGGAGCGCACCGAAGTGACGCGCAACCGGCTGATTGAAGCGGGGCAACAACTATTTCCTGAGCGGGGTTTTGATGCCGTATCGGTCAGGGACCTGGAATCCTGTGCCGGAGTAAAGCGCAATGTTCTCGCCTATCACTTTGAGGACAAAGAGAACCTATGGAAGGCCTCAACGGATGCCATTTTCGGTGAGATGAAACAGGAGTTTGAGCAGCGGCTGTCTATCATGCGTGAGGTATCGGGACGGGATGCCCTGGCATTTATTGTTCGCTTCTACGTTTACTTCCATGCACGGCATCCGGGTCTCAGTCGCTTGATGAGCCAGGAGGCAACATGCCAGAGTTGGCGGCTACATTATTTGATTGAAAAACACATTCGACCATCGACACTGCAAATGGAGAAACTGGTCCAGGAAACCGAGGGACTTTCCAGAGAGGCGTTTATTCACTGGTATTACATTATGGTCAGTAGCACCTCGACAATTTTTTCCTTCGCAGCAGAGTGCGAAGAGCTGTTCGGTGTAGACCCATGCGCTGACCCCATGGTTGAGCGACATGCCGAAATGCTGGTTTCGATGTTGTTGCACAGAGGCTGATAGCTCAACTACGGATTGGGTGCCGGCGATATCCAGTGCGACCTGAGCCCGAGGGGCCACCGCGCCATTACTTACGCGCCATTACTTAAAAGCCACTATGCACCGTTGCTTATCAAGAAACTGCTGAACATCCTCATTCATTGCAAAATTATCTCGGTAGTCGGCCATATAGCCACGGGCATGGTCACGTAGCCGCTTGCGCTGTAACGCGGCGCAATAGCGCCTAACATCTTCTTCTGTCTCCAGGACCAACGGTGGCACTGTCGCTGTTTCTCCCTTAGCGTTTTTGGCAACCATAGTGAAGTAGCAGGTATTCGTGTGTCGGCGCGCGCCGGTCTGAATATTTTCAGCAACGACCTTAATTCCCACAACTAATGACTTGGTACCCACATAGTTAACGGAACCCAT
>JAQXAF010000127.1 GCA_029253085.1 Luminiphilus sp.
CATGGTGTATGGAACGTTGGTC
Organism: Luminiphilus sp.; assembly: GCA_029253085.1. Taxonomy (GTDB): domain Bacteria; phylum Pseudomonadota; class Gammaproteobacteria; order Pseudomonadales; family Halieaceae; genus Luminiphilus. The sequence goes on from JAQXAF010000127.1 coordinate 23, forward strand.
AGGTCAAACGGGATATCAGGTCTATTACGCGCTTTTTGGGGCCAGTAGTATTGTGGGCTTTTTTGCCGCACACCGGCTGTCAGCTTTATCGCGCAAGCACTCACAGTAGCGCCATAGAGTTATCAAACAGATCGCCTTTAGGCGATAGCTCAGGGAGCGTTCGTTTAACAAGACTGATACCCAGTGAGAGTTGTATTCCCCAGATGATGGGAGCAACATGAGGCAACGTTGAGATCCACCACACCCGAATAGTCGGCTGCTCATCTGTCAAAAAAATAATCGCCACAATCAGATGGCAATCTCCAGCAACCCCATTACCAACGTTTAAAAGCCACTATGATTGATCCGCAATTTGAACATTATCTGCGAGAACAACCCCGCCTCTCCTACGCTTCCAGCGATCAACCTTGGGTTACGCGGCAGGTCACCCGATCGATCGAACGTGCTCTGGGGAGAGGACGTCTTGAAGAGCACTATTTTGCGCTCAAAGCTCGAAAATTACGCCCGCAAACATTTTTTCAAGAGGCTTTGCTGCGCAGTGGCATCGAGCTCCATGCCGACTTTTCTCCCCTAGAGCAGATTGACGTAGGGCGCCCATTACTTTTTTTAGCCAACCATCCTTTTGGCATCGTGGATGGTCTCGTTATGTGCAACCTTGCACTAAGAGTCGCAAGCAACTTCCGCGTCGTCATTAATTCACTGCTGTGCCAAGACAGAGATCTCGCCCAACATTTTCTGCCCATTGATTTCAGTAGGAGTCGTGAGGCTGAGCGGCGCAACGTCAGGACAAAGCAACTTGCCGGAGAATCGCTAAAAGAGGGTGTACCACTGATTCTATTTCCCTCAGGCACTGTCTCTACCGCTAATAGAATGGGTTTTGGGGCCGTGAAGGAAAGTCCCTGGACAACCTTCGCTGCGAAATTGATACTCCAACACACCCCGACGGTCGTCCCGGTCTACTTTCCTGGTCGTAACAGTCGCTCTTTTCATGTTGCATCGCACGTCGCGGAACCGCTGCGCCTTGCGATGCTTATGCGGGAGGCTCTTAGGCGCTTTAATAGCACCGTGAGAGTCAATATCGGCACACCTGTGATGCCAGAGGACTACCAGCATTTAGGCAACCGTCACCAGTTAACAAATTTTTTCTATGACCGTGTGCAGGCAGTGGGACAATCAGCGCAAAGTAAAGATGCTGACTAGGTAATGGCTAGAGGAAAGCATCGCCGCCGTTAGGACTAATACACTGACCTCTGAAATGACGAGCAGCATCACTGGCCAAGAACAGGTAAGCGCCGACGATATCGTTCACATCGGCAATCTTGCCTGCGGGGATGTTGGACTTGATGACATCTAAAACCTCATTGGGCACATCTTCAAGAATTGGCGTCATCGTTGCGCCAGGGGCCACAGCATTGACGGGAATATTTCGACTACCAACCTCCAGCGCTAGACTGCGGGTGAAAGACAAAATCGCGCCCTTAGCCGCCGTATAATGTGAGAAGGCCGGGGCGCCAATGTAGGCGAGTTGAGATGCGGTGTTAATAATGCAACCTTGTTCCTGAGCGTACATCACCTGTATTGCGGCTTTGCTGCATAGGAATGTCCCGGTAACGTGCACGTTCATTACTCTTTGAAAATCGCTTAAAGCGAGGTTTTCTACAGGGCTCGAATGGGCGATGCCCGCGTTATTGACCAAGATATCAAGACGCCCAGCCATTTGGGCGATCACTTGGAACATATGCGTAACTTGCGATTCCGCAGTGACGTCTGCGGCTATGGTCTGCGCCGCTCCACCACTAGCGTTTATCTCTGCCACCACATGTTCCGCAGCTGCCGCCTGAGCGTCATTGGGGTAGTTCACATAAACGGATGCGCCATTGCTCGCAAACGCTTTAGCCACTGCGGCACCAATACCCGAGCTCGCACCGGTCACAAGGGCCACCTTGCCGTTGAGATCAACTGAAATACTTGAAGTCATAACTCACCCTCTTGATACCGCGTCACGAAACCGCCCGTCATCACCCGCTACTCTCAATAAAGCAACTGTTTATTAGGGAACCTCTGACAATCCACTGAAAATGATTTGGGTAGCCATTAATTTTTACGCTTACCTTTTAAATTGACCTTAAGGCTAGAGATGGCGTGAACCAATACCACGGGCGCAATCTTTTGCTTACCGGTCCACTGAATATTAGGGAAGCGGTCAAAAATGCGCTCGTAGGCAATATTTAACTGCATTTGGGCAATCCGGTTGCCCAGACATCGATGAACCCCGTGACCGAAGGCTAAATGCTTTTCTACGTTGGGGCGGTGCATGTCAAATTTTTCGGGCTCAGGGAAAACCTCGGGGTCACGGTTAGCTGCGCCGTACCACATAATAATTTTCTCGTTCTCGGCAATGCGTTGTTCACCGATTTCCGCGTCCTGTGTTGCCGTTCGACGCATAGTGATAACCGGCGAGACCAGCCGCAGTGCTTCGTGGGTCATTTTGGGAATCAATCCCGGCTCATCAATAACCATCTGACGCTGGTCAGGAAACTCTGTCATTAGCCGCATCGTACCCGATAGTGAATTGCGGGTCGTATCGTTCCCTGCAAAGATAATCAAAAGCCAGGAACCATCTAGGTATTCCTGAGAAAGGGGTTCCCCGTCAATTTCGGCATGTGC
>JAQXAF010000145.1 GCA_029253085.1 Luminiphilus sp.
GACGAATTGAGCAGCAGTGATCTTGGATTCATTCTAGGCCCGCGTCTTAACGCGGCAGGGCGGCTTGAGGACATGGCTATTGGTATTGAGTGCTTGTTGGCGGAGAGTGCTTTCGAGGCGAGACCTCTTGCGCAGCAATTGGATGATCTCAATCGCGAACGGCGTGACATTGAAACCAATATGCAAGAGGAGGCGTTGGCTCAACTCAGTGCTTTGGAGGTGGACGATGAGACGCTTAAGTTTGGGCTCTGTGTGTACAACAAGACGTTCCACCAAGGGGTTGTTGGCATTGTTGCAGCGCGTCTGAGAGAGCGATATCACCGTCCCACCATTGTCTTTGCCGATGCCGGCGATGACGAATTGAAGGGTTCGGGGCGGTCTATACCGGGGGTGCACATCCGTGACGTGCTAGATCATGTGGCGACGCTGCATCCAAATTTAATAAGCAAGTTTGGTGGTCACGCTATGGCTGCCGGCTTGAGTCTGAGCCGCGAGGACTTGGATCAATTTCAAGAGGCCTTTGATACTGCCGTAGCGGTGGCCCTTGAGTACGTTCCTCCGGAGCCGGTTGTGATGACTGATGGCGAGCTGGCACTAGACGAGCTTACCTTGGATAGCGCAGAAATGATTGCTGCTGCAGGTCCATGGGGGCAACACTTTCCCGAGCCTGTATTTGAAGGCAGTTTTACTGTTGTGGGCCAGCGTTTGTTGAAAGATAAGCACCTCAAATTAACTCTGGAAGCAGGGGGGCGCACTTTTGAGGGCATTGCTTTCAATATTGATCGTGAGCGCTGGCCTGACGAGCAGGTGATGCGAGTGCGTATTGCCTATCAGCCCGATGTCAACTCATATCGCGGTGAGCGACGCCTGCAACTGATGGTTCGAAATTTGTGGCCTGAAACCTGATTGCACGGTTTTTTTTATTTGTAAAAGTGCCGGGTGAGCAATCGTCTCCGGTACATCCACGTAAACAGCGGCGCTGTCTCCGTATGGCCTGTCGCCATTCACTGAGTCGAAATTAAGTGATCGCGGAATTCCGCTATGGCGCTTAAGGTGAGCGTTCGTTAGACTTTGCGCCCCTTATAGCCGATTCGCGAGATCCTTGTGGAAGTCGCCCCTATTTTTAATCAGATTAAAGATATTCGTGAGCGTACAGATGTGCTCCGGGGGTATCTTTGACTACGCAGAAAAGAAAGATCGCCTCGCCGAAGTAGAGTTAGAACTAGCCGAGCCCAGTGTTTGGGATGAACCTGAGCGCGCACAGGCTCTTGGCAAGGAGCGCGCCTCCCTAGAGTTAGTTGTAAAAACCATCGATGACTTAGATCGCGGCAGCACCGACTCCCATGATCTTTTGGAAATGGCCGTTGCTGAGGACGATGTCGACACAGCCGATATGGTGGCCTCTGATACCAATGATCTGATCGCGCAGCTCGAGAAGCTTGAGTTCCGTCGTATGTTCTCCGGTGAGATGGACCCCAACAATGCCTATCTCGACGTGCAGTCTGGCTCTGGAGGAACCGAAGCCCAAGATTGGACGGAAATGTTGCTCAGAATGTATCTGCGATGGGGCGAGAGCAAAGGCTTCAAGGCAAGAGTGGTTGAAGCTTCGGCAGGTGAAGTCGCGGGCCTCAAGAGTGCAACGGTTCAATTTGAAGGTGAGTATGCTTTTGGTTGGCTGCGCACCGAGACAGGTGTACACCGACTGGTACGCAAGTCGCCTTTCGACAGCGGCGGTCGACGTCATACGTCTTTTGCATCGATTTTCGTTTCACCTGAGATCGATGACAATATTGAAATAGACATCAACCCCGCTGACCTCAGGGTCGATACCTACCGCTCCTCTGGCGCCGGCGGCCAGCACGTAAATACAACCGACTCTGCGGTGCGTATTACCCATGAGCCGACTAATACGGTGGTGAGTTGCCAGACCGAACGTTCCCAGCACCAAAATAAAGACAATGCGATGAAGCAGCTGCGAGCGAAGCTGTATGAGCTTGAGGTGTTGAAGCGCTCCGCAGACAAGCAAGCCCTCGAAGACAGCAAGGCTGATATCGGTTGGGGCAGCCAGATCCGCTCCTATGTTTTGGACGATGCGCGTATCAAAGATTTGCGTACGCAGGTTGAATCGCGCAATACCCAAGCCGTATTGGATGGAGATTTGGATAAATTTATAGAAGCATCCCTCAAAAAGGGATTGTGATGAAACCTCAGGAACAACCCTATGAGTGACACGGAATTAACCGAAGCAGGGGGGGCAGACCCCGCAGAAGAAAATAAGTTGATCGCTGAGCGGCGATCGAAGCTTACGACGTTACGCGAGGCCGGCGGACAAACGTTCCCCAATGATTTTCGCCGCACGGCGGAAGCCGAGGCCCTGCAACAGGACTTCAAAGAAATCAGTAAGGAAGACCTTGAAGAAAAGCACGAGGTCTTTGCCGTTGCCGGACGCCTGATTCGTAATCGAGGTGCGTTCCTGCTCATTCAGGACGGCTCATCGACTATTCAGCTGTACATCAATCGAAAAGTGTTAGACGCCGCGACCCTCGAGGCGATTAAGAGCTGGGACCTGGGTGATATCGTTGCGGCATCAGGGCCTATTAATCGCAGTGGTAAAGGCGACCTCTATATCAATATGGAGAGCGCTCGGCTGTTAACCAAGGCATTGCGCCCGTTGCCCGACAAGTACCATGGGTTGTCAGATCAAGAAATGCGGTATCGGCAGCGTTATGTCGACCTCATCGTAAACCCGGATAGCCGGGCTGTGTTTCGTATGCGCTCCGCGACGGTCAGCTTCATCCGTCGTTTTCTGGATGAGCGAGGCTTTATGGAGGTAGAAACCCCCATGCTTCACCCCATCCCGGGTGGTGCAGCGGCCAAGCCCTTTGAGACCCATCACAACGCTCTTGATATGCCTATGTACCTGCGTATTGCTCCAGAGCTTTATTTGAAGCGCCTGACCGTTGGTGGATTCGAAAAGGTGTATGAGATAAACCGTAATTTTCGTAATGAAGGGTTATCGACGCGACACAATCCAGAGTTCACCATGCTGGAATTCTATTGGGCTTACGCTGACTACAACGATGCTATGGACTTGACCGAGGCTTTGTTGCGCGAGTTAACCCAAAATCTTTTGGGCGACATGACGGTGCCCTACGGGGACTTGCAGCTTGATTTCTCGCAACCCTTCGAACGATTGTCGGTGTTAGACGCGATTTATAAATACAACCCTAAAATAACAGAGGAGCAAGTTGCTTCCCGAGAGGCCGCCGCTGCGGTCGCTCATGAACTAGGGATTGAAGTAAAGCCGAGCTGGGGTCTGGGTAAAATACAGATCGAGATATTTGAAGCCACGGCAGAGCACCGCTTAGAGCAACCCACTTTTATTACGGCCTACCCTACTGAAGTATCGCCACTGGCGCGGCGCAATGATGACAATCCCTTCATCACCGATCGCTTTGAATTTTTTGTTGGAGGGCGAGAAATCGCCAATGGCTTTAGTGAGCTCAATGATCCGGAAGATCAAGCCGAGCGCTTTAGGGCTCAGGCCGCTGAAAAAGACAGTGGCGATGAAGAAGCCATGCACTTTGACCACGATTACGTGCGGGCACTGGAATATGGCATGCCACCCACGGCTGGCGAAGGCATTGGCATCGACCGATTGGTGATGTTGCTGACCAACGCAGCATCGATTCGCGACGTCTTACTGTTTCCTCATATGCGACCAGAAGATTAGCGCTGGTCGCTGCGTTGAGCCGGTGCTATCCTCAAAAAATAACCTCAAGAGCCTGACTGCTGTGACTCATACCTGTTCACGCTTTTTCATAGTCGCGCTAACGGCGCTTATTGTGCCGGGTTGTGCAACCCCCGAATCTGCGACGCCCGAACCGGAGCCCGCAGTGTCAGCCGCCGCGCTAAATCTTCCCGATCCTTTGTCTGCAGTTAACTGCGATTGTGATGAGGTTGTTACAGTCGAGGAAAACTACTTTGACCGCGGTGTGCGTGCCCTTGCCGCACGTGATTATAGTCAGGCAGCCACCTACTTCGAGCGCCATCGCGAGACGGCGAGCTCGGAGGCTCAGCGAGAGGCCGATGTTGGTATTGCTTTTGTGACCTTGATGAGCGAGGCGAGTATTGCCTCGGGCGACAGTTCGGCGAGTGGTGTTGATGAACGTGCTGAGGTGATGATTTTAGCGCTGGCTGCGGTGCAAACATTGGAAGGGCGGCTCGAGGCGCTTGATGCGCTCAATAAAGCGATTTCCGAAGATTTAGAAAAGCGCGAAGAGGCACTTAAGCGGCTTCGGGATCTAACGTTAGGCCAGTAGTCGGTAAAGTTACAGTGAAGCACGACCCTTCATTAGGAGCACTTTCCAAGCTGATCTCACCACCTAACATGGTGCAAAAGTCCTCCACAATCGATAGCCCTAGTCCCGTTCCGCCGTATTTCGTTCCTGTAGTTGCCTCAGCCTGAACAAAGGTGTCAAACACACGCCCTTGCTGCTCGGGCGTCATGCCAATACCGTTATCAGTTACCGTCAGTGTGAGTTGGTCTTCCTTAATATCAGCTGCCACTACAATGGTTCCACTGTCAGTAAACTTGCAGGCGTTACTGAATAAGTTGGTCACAATTTGTTGCAACTTGCCCGGGTCACTGTACATCGTGTGGCCTTCAGCACCTGCGAGATTGAGCTCTAACGTATTTTTATGTTGCGACAGTAAGGGCGATAGCGCGTCGCACACCTGCAGGATATGGTCGGCGGGCTGAAAAGACTCCAGGTTGATCTGCATCTTTCCGGTTTCAATTTTTGACAAATCGAGGATCTCGTTGATCAGGCCCAGGAGTTGTCGTCCGGAAATAATAATGGTGCCTAGATCGTGTTGTACTTGCTCGCGGTTAACTTCTCCGGGATCACCCAACTCGTCTTGCAGCATCTCACTGTAGCCAATGATTGCGTTGAGGGGCGTCCGTAGTTCATGGCTGACATTGGCTAAAAACATTGATTTTGCGGCGTTTGCGGCATCAGCATCGGCTTTAGAGCTATTAACTTCTTCAATCGCCGTCGACAGCTTGCCAGACATGTCATTAAAGGTTCGTGCTAA
>JAQXAF010000146.1 GCA_029253085.1 Luminiphilus sp.
TCGGTCATCTGCATGGGGTTACTGCCGGTGACGCCGCCACTGAGGGCATAAAAGCCGATATTTTTATCCTGAGAGAAGTCATGCTCGACATCGAAGTCGACCGAAGGCTTGGGTGGAGCCGTTGCGCAGGCAGCCAGCAACGCTAAAAATAAACTGATTACCGAAAATTTGCGTGTTCGTGACATGGTGTGTCTCCTCAAATTGAGCGCAAAGTGTAGCAGAGAGATCAACGCTGAGTAGGTATCCCTAAAACAGAGTCTGAGCAAGATTCTGCAAGGTGTTGCAGCGAGGCAATGTGTTCTCGGGGGGTGTTGCGTAAAAGAATCAGTGCAGCTAAGCGTTTATCTTTCCACTGGCGATAGCTTAGAGGCAATATTGTGGCTAGCTGAGCCTCCAAGTTTTCAATCGGCGATATGAGCTGCCTTTCCCTGCGATTGAGGTCAGCAAGCCAAGCTTGTACGCCGGTTGCGAAATATTTCACCACGACGGTCTCTAGAGTTTTAGCTTGTGTTGACGATCTGCCGTTAGGGCAGAGAGGGCCTGCCGCAAGCCGCAAGGTCAGCAGGTGGTTAGACCTTTGCAGAGAACGGGCTTGAGTGACTGCGGCGAGCAGTAGAGCGCCGCCATCGCCGGCGCGGAGGTGATAGAGCCTTTGTTCGAGTTGGTCAGTTTGAAACTGGAAGTTGCCGGCGAGCCATTGTGCGGTGGCGTATTCGAACCAATGTAGCGCATCCAAAATGTCACCTCCAACGGCTGACGGGTAATTATCCAACCCGGTGGGGAATTGCCAAAATTGGCGATACTCGGGCCCTGCTAAAACAGCATTGAAAATACGGTGAGGTAGGAATTGCGTTTTCGTCGTGATGGCTGCAGTGAGCGTGTTAGCTAAGTTCGTCTCGGCTTGTCGCTCGAGTGTTTTGACACAAGCCGGGGCGAGTGCGAGAAATTCAAGATCCAAAAGCAGTCGTTGTGATGGCGCTGCATTTCGTCCCAAGCTGCTGTTTCGACGCCCAATATTCACTTGGAGTGCGCAGTCTGACAGTGCCAAAAAATCGAGCAAATTCAATTGGCCAGAGGGAATGTCCATGGGCGTGATATCGGCATCTTGAAGCCTGGGCGGTATCAATACGCCAACAGGATCTGGTACAGCGGTTTCCAGCGTTCTTGATAGCCGCTGCTGATAATCCTGAAGTTGCTCGGGACCTTCTGCAGGAGGCGAGCACCCCATGATCAGACTAACCCAGCCGGCAAAAAGCGCGTTCACACAGGGGGCTTTAAGGTCGGCCACCCAATGCCGATGCGTACTGGGATTTTTGGGCATTGGGGGGTTCACTAAGGGCTATTTTTCGGTTTAGGCGTTAGCGTGCAGTGCCTCGGTAGCGCGCTGCCGCCATGCCTGAAGGTTTGACATAGCTTCTGTGGGCTCTGTTTTCGCCGCCCACTTGGCGAAGGTTAAAACAGCCAGTAGATCAATGTCTGCAAAGGAAAGCTGCTGTCCTGCAATAAATGGCCGATTCGCCAGCTCAGTATCGATCATTTCCAGGCCAGTCATTAGGCGATTTTTACCCCTCTCAGCCAGTGCCGGTATCTGTTCGAAGTTTTGAGGCCCTGGTAGGGCTCGGCCGGCATAAGCCGGATGGCCGTTACGAAAGGCCTCGGCGCAAGCCATAAACAGCGCATTAAAGATGCGATGATTCCAGTTGAGGATGAGCCCGCGCTCAGACGCTGTTGCGCCTAAAAGGGGACGATCGGGATAAATAGCCTCGAGGTAATGTGCAATAGCGATGACTTCGGTAAGGCGCGTGCCATCGTCAAGCACCAAGGCAGGCAGAGTGGCTTCAGGAACAATTTTGGTATAGCTGGCATCTAGCTGAGCCGCCTTTGCCATGTCCATCTGCTGCGTATCGATGGCGATGCCCTTGTAATCGATAAACATTTTAAGTCGGGCAGGATTGGGCGCTGAGTCAAAGGTGTAGAGTTTCATAACTTACAGTCCTACTAATGTTTAGGGAGGCCGTTAATTTAGCAAATCCATAGCCCTGCCGTCCCCTTGAGTTTTATGCAGAGGCACAAGTGGTTATACTCCGCGCCTCTATGACTGGCGGCGTCCCTACAGGAGATACCCAACATGCGTTTATTTGCTCTTTTCATTGTTCTGCTACCCGCAATTGCTGTGGCGGCCGACCTGTCCAAATCACAGCGAGCCGAAATTGAGGCCCGCATTCAACCTTATAGCCACGCTTGCGTTGCTGGGGATGAGAGCTGCGCGAGTGGTGCGGTTGGGTCCTCGGTGGCAGTCGCTCGAACGGGCGAGGAGGTTTACAACGGTGCCTGCATGGCCTGTCATGCTACCGGTGCTGCGGGCGCGCCGATGTTGGGAGACGCCGGAGCATGGGCGCCTCGAATGGATAAAGGTATGGATGCGCTCTACGCCAGCGGTGTCAATGGCGTTGCGGGTACCAGCATGATCGCCAGAGGCGGGTGCAGCAATTGCTCCGATGACGAGATCTATGCAGCGGTTGATTACATGGTAAACAACAGCCAATAGGTTCATGGCAGTAGTTTTGATCGGTAACCGATAGCCTCCAACAGCGCGACCTCACTCAGGCTTGGCGCTTGAGCGAGGTCTGCAACTGACCGGGCAACTCTCAGAGTCTTGTGAATGCCACGCCCAGATAAGCGTAAATGGTCGCAGGCTTCTTCAAACCAGTGGCGCACTGCCGTCTCCATAGGACAAACTTGTAGCAGCTGAGTGTGAGTTAACGCGGCGTTAAGACAATGTTGGCGTGCGTATTGGTACTGCCTCGCCTTGTCGATGGTGCCTCTTAGCCCTTGAGCATCTGAGTCGGTCTCCTGGCTTTGGAGCAGCATAGCGGCGGGCTGCCGTTCTAGGCTGACGTGCAAATCAATGCGATCTAATAACGGGCCCGAGAGGCGGCCCTGATAACGACTCACAACATCCGGCTTGCACCGACAGCGCTCATTTTGGATCCCGGCGAAACCACAGGGACAGGGGTTCATTGCGGCTATCAACTGGAAGCGCGCGGGATAGCAATAGGTGCCTTTGGCTCTGTTGAGCGAAATGTGGCCAGATTCTAAGGGCTGTCGCAGTAAGTCCAGAACCGCACGGTTAAACTCGGGCAATTCGTCTAAAAATAAAACACCGCCGTGAGCGAGGGATACCTCTCCTGGCGTGGCGTTGACCCCGCCACCAATCAGCCCCGCAGCAGTTGTATTGTGGTGCGGAGCCCTAAAAGGACGTCCCCGATTCGGCTCCAAGCCTAAAAGATCTCTGACGAGGGAAAGTTCCAGTTCATCGCTAGGCTGGGGGTCTTCCATTAATGGCGGCAAACTCGCTGCGAGAAGGGTTTTCCCCGCCCCCGGAGGCCCTATCATGAGAAGGTGATGGCCCCCGGCGGCAGCGATCTCCAAGCAACGCTTCGCAACGTCTTGGCCAGTGATTTTTGGTGTATCGGTATGCCGCTGGGTTGATGGGGTGCTTGCTTTCACCGCAATAGTCACGAGCTTTTCAGACTTGAGCAAGCCACAAACACTTAACAGGTCCGACGCCGCTGCCACGCGGCTGCCCGGTACTAGCGCCATTTTTGTTGCCTGCTCAGCCGGTAAAATAACAGCGCGCTGGTCCAACGTGGCGGCTCGCACAGCCGAGAGAAGACCGCGGCAGTGCCGCAAAGCCCCGTCGAGTCCCAGTTCGCCAAAAAACTCGCGATTAACGACGGTGTCAGCGCTCAGTTGTCCTGAAGCGACCAAAATAGCCAAGGCGATGGGTAGGTCAAAGCGGCCGCCACTTTTGGGTAGTTCCGCCGGCGCCAAGCTCACCGTAATTCGGCGGTCTGGCCATTTAAAGTGGGAGCAAATAAGTGCACTGCGAACTCTCTCTCTAGATTCTCTTACCGAGCTTTCAGGTAAACCCACTACCGAAAATGCGGGCAAGCCATTACTGAGATGCGCTTCAACCTTGACGAGTGGCGCTTTGAGCCCAATCCCAGCTCGAGATAAGACGATGGCGTGGCTCATTGATCATCCTTGATTCGACCTGCTGTGAACAATCCATGTTCCAGCGCGATTTATCGTGTGAGGTCGTGAAAGCGGGGAGCCGCTGTTGGATTAAGGGTTACCGTGCCCTTTTTCGACATTATCGAGCTGCTGGGTCAGCGCCTCGAGTTTTATTTCAAGTTCTTCAATACGTTGACGCGTTCTTTGTAGGACCGCTGATTGCGCATCAAATTCAGATCGGGGAACTACATCGAGCTTAGACAAGGCTGATTGTGCTAGTAGACGGGCGTTCTTATCCAGTTGTTCTATGACGGGATTGTCGCGGCCCAGTAGGCGTTCGAACAGATCTGCGGGGGAGCGACGCTGGCCGCTTTCTCCGTTGGCAGTATTTTTATCTTGGTCCTGCATGGCCGATTGTTCCCTGTGTTCACACTGATCGCCAATGTAACTCAGGATGGCGCATTCACCCACATCTCAAACAACCTATTTCGCCCATCGGCGGGGCAGGGGTGCACTGCGATGGTGCGGGTCTGCGCTTGCCGGGTGCGCTAATTTCATCGATAAAAAACTCTAAATCATTGAATTATATGTTTTTAATATTTTTGGTATGCCGATCGCTAAGGCAGAGGTATGTCGACGCAGCACAGGCGAGTGCTGCGTCGAGACACCCATGTTCACTGATAAGGAGTTGCTATGCCATTTTGCTCATTCGCTCTTACTACGTCGCTCGTCGGCACGAATAAATGGAGGTTTGCATGAAGTTAGTTACTGCGATCATCAAGCCCTTCAAGCTTGACGATGTTAGGGAAGCCCTGTCCCATATTGGTATTCAAGGGATAACGGTAACGGAGGTGAAGGGCTTCGGGCGTCAGAAGGGACACACCGAGCTCTACCGGGGTGCTGAGTATGTGGTCGATTTCCTACCCAAGGTAAAAATCGAGGCTGCGGTTACCACCGAGCAGGCCGATGCGGTGATCGAGGCAATTACCACGGCATCGCACACGGGAAAAATCGGTGACGGAAAGATTTTTGTGACCGCTATTGACCAAATCATCCGCATTCGTACCGGCGAGACCGGCGAAGCTGCCATTTAATCCATCGGGAACAGGAATCAATCATGGAGAACGAAATTTTTCAGTTGCAGTACGCGCTGGACACCTTTTATTTCTTGGTGTGTGGTGCGCTAGTAATGTGGATGGCGGCAGGTTTCGCCATGCTCGAAGCCGGGCTTGTCAGAGGCAAGAACACCGTCGAAATACTCACCAAAAACGTGGCCTTGTTCGCGGTGGCGTGCACCATGTATATGGTGTGTGGCTACGCCGTCATGTACGGCGGCGACTACTTGTTAAGTGGAATTTCTGGGAATGGCGTGACCGGTGCGGAAGAGCCCGCGACCTATGCGCCGTCCGCTGATTTCTTCTTTCAGGTGGTCTTTGTTGCCACAGCAATGTCGATTGTGTCTGGTGCCGTCGCTGAGCGAATGAAGCTTTTTGCCTTCTTAGCTTTTGCTGTGGTTATGACCGGGATTATTTATCCGATGGAAGGCAGCTGGACGTGGGGCGGTAACGCAGTATTTGGCGCCTATACCTTGGGCGACCTCGGATTTCTCGATTTTGCTGGCTCAGGTATCGTCCATATGGCGGGCGCCGCCGCTGCGTTGGCGGGGGTTATTTTGGTCGGTCCTCGCAAAGGTAAGTACGGTCCCAACGGAGAGGTCAACGCGTTTCCTGGGGCCAACCTGCCATTGGCAACCCTAGGCACGTTTATTTTGTGGCTCGGATGGTTTGGTTTCAACGGTGGCTCTGTGCTCGCAACGGCCTCAGTAGACGCCGCAAACTCGGTTGCGGTGGTGTTCATGAACACCAACGCCGCGGCAGCAGGGGGTTGTATTGCGGCACTGATTACCGCCAAGCTGATGTTCGGTAAAGCCGATCTGACGATGGCCCTCAATGGTTGCCTGGCAGGTTTAGTGGCGATTACTGCGGGTCCTGACACGCCCTCGGCGCTGCAAGCCACACTCTTTGGTGGCCTGGGTGGGGTTCTGGTGGTCTTCTCCATTATCACCTTAGACAAGCTTAAAATTGACGATCCCGTTGGCGCAATCTCTGTCCACGGTGTTGTGGGTTTGCTGGGACTGCTACTGGTTCCGGTCACCAATGACGGCGCGGCATTCTCAGGTCAAATTATTGGTGCACTCACTATATTTGGCTGGGTATTTGGTGCATCACTGATTACCTTTGGACTGATCAGAGCTGTTATGGGTTTGCGAGTCTCAGAGGAAGAAGAGTACGAGGGTTCCGATATTGCAGAGTGCGGTATGGAAGCCTACCCGGAGTTCACCTCAGCCCGTTGATACCTCACAATGGGTGGTTGTTTGGGGCCCTAGTGGCCCCTTTTTTTTGCCATCAACGCCCTTGAATGAAGAAGGAATGCTCTGTTGGCATTGCCAAATTCTACGAGCCGATCATAATGCAGGGGTAGGCAACCTAAAGGGTGTAAGCATTCATGAAACTCGTTACCGCGATTATTAAACCTTTCAAGATGGACGATGTCCGCGCAGCGCTCTCTGACGTGGGTGTGCAAGGCGTTACGGTAACTGAGGTTAAGGGGTTTGGGCGCCAACGAGGCCATACTGAGCTGTATCGTGGCGCGGAATATGTGGTCGACTTTTTACCGAAGCTTAAGCTCGAGGTTGCCTGCGCGGGTGATCAGGTCGACAGTGTCGTCGAGGCGATTATCTCTGCGGCAGGTACGGGTAAAATTGGCGACGGTAAGATTTTTGTCTCTGAACTCGATCAGGTGATTCGTATCCGTACTGGCGAGACTGGCGCCGAAGCCATCTAGTGCCTGTGCTGTACGCCTAAGCGGCTCTCTGCAAGTGTCGCAGTAAGCTCGGTAGTTCTGTTAGACATCCAATAATATGATCAGCAACGGTGCTTTCGCTTCCCTTTTGGGTGAACCAGACGGAGCGAATGCCTGCTCGATTGGCCCCAATGACGTCATGGTCGTGGCTGTCTCCAATATGAATCAGGGCGCTTTTTTTGCCCCCGACTCGTTGCAGAGCGTGATTGAAAAGTGCTGGCTCGGGTTTGGCGGCACCCACATCCTCGGCTTTAAGGGCGAAATTGAAAAATGGACCTAGGGGTGTTTTTGTGACATCGGCATTACCATTGGTCAGTGCACCCAAGGTGTAGTCTTGTGATAGTTCTTCTAGCAAGGGCAGCGACTCGGGGTATAGCGCGACGTCGTGACGCCGGGCAATGAAGGCCCCAAAAGCTTCTTTCGCCGCCCAATGAGCTTCCGCCGCTGCAATACCCGTTTCCTCTAGGGATTGCTGCAGCACAGCCTGTCTGAAGGCGCTTATTTGGTGCGCCAGCCGGGGCTCTTGGGTTAAAACATGCTGGCGAATGCGCTTTAAATCCTCGGCGCTCAGTCGACCTAGTGCTTTCGGGTAGTGAGTTTCCAACCACAAATTCTGGGCAGCTTCCGCCTTAATAAGCGCCGGTCGCACATCCCAAAGCGTATCGTCTAAATCAAAGGTAATGACTTCAATCATGACTTATCTTTGCGCCGCGCTCGGGGATGCGCCGCATCGTAAACTTTTGATAGGTGTTGGAAGTCTAAATGGGTATAAATTTGTGTGGTACTGATATCAGAATGTCCCAATAACTCTTGAACGGCGCGCAAATCACCGCTGGACTCCAGCATGTGGCTAGCGAAGGAATGTCGCAGCATGTGAGGGTGTAATTTGCCGGGGAGCGCGCTAAATTTGGCCATGCGTTGTAGGCGTAGTTGCACGCTGCGAGGGCTAATACGGGTGCCCCGTGTAGACACGAACAGTGGCGAGGCTGGTCGTAGGTCCTCGCTTCCTAGGGGGCGAAGAGAAAGCCATTTCTTGACCGCTTTTAGCGCGGGTCCACCCACCGGTAAGGCTCGCGTTTTTCGGCCCTTGCCCGTGACCGTAATGATTCGCTCATTGAACTCTAGGTCGTTTATGTTGGCTGATACCAGTTCTGAAAGACGCAATCCGGAAGAATATAAAAGCTCTGCTATGGCCATATCTCTGAAATCGAGTGTTGTTTGCGGCTGCCACTGAAACAAATGATTCACGCTATCGGGGTCTAGAGTCTTTGGCAGGTTGCGACCTTGTTTTGGCGCTTGAACACCCAGTGCGGGATTTCCTAACGTAGCGTCGCGCTCTGAGAGGAAGCGATACAGTGAACGTACCGACGAGAGGGCGCGTTGAATACTGGTCGGTGATAGCCCCTGCCGATGTAGCTGAGCGACCCAGTTCCTGACATCCGCCTCTCTGACAGACGTCGCATTTTGCGTAGCTGATGCCGCACAAAAACTGACAAATCGCCGAATATCTCGTCCGTAACCCTCGAGGGTGTGACGAGATACCTGACGAACGTCTCGTTGATAAACAAGGAAAACGTCGCAGGCAGCTGCTAAGGAATCAGTCACGTCGTGGGTCTTTTCTCTACTGAGGGTAAGTGCATGATGACTTCCGCTAGATGTTCTAAGAACAGCGTGCCGACACTGCTGTCGTAGCGGTGAACATCGCTTGAGCCAACACCAATGGCACCGATTAACACGTTATTTAGGTGCAGCGGCGCAATGGCGGCAGACCCTTCTGCGGCGCAACCTGGAAACATCGCTGACATCTCATCGGCACGGAAAACACCACAATAGGCGCGCTGACGTCGCAGTAAGGTTTCAATGATGTCCTGGCGATCTTTTTCGCAAGCAACAACGTCTCCCAAGGCCTCAAACGCGGAGTTCAGCCAGACATGGGAGGCATATTCCACGCCGAAAAAATCCAGGAGTCCACTTTCTATAGTAGATCCCAGCTCGGTGACCTCTGGGCATTGAAGCACGGCTAATATCATCCGCTGGGAGGCTTCGAGTATGGCTTCACTGGTCTCCGCATTGTGAGTCAGTTCAGCGAGGTGACTTCGCATTGCCACATTGCGTTCCCGCAGTGCCGTCACTTGCCGCTCGACGAGAGATATGGAGCCCGCGCCACCGTGAGGAATTTCGAGGGCCTCTAGCAGCTCCTTGCGGCCCTCAAAAAAGTCAGGGTGATTTATAAGAAACGATTCAACATCATCAGCATTGAGTGTCTCTGGCGGTAGTTCTGCGGAAGATTGCGAAAAAGTATCACCCGTCATGGAAATCCTATCCCTGTGCCGCTGTCAGCGATTGTTTAGGTTGATGGTGCCCTCGAATACCGAGGCCGTGGGTCCGCTTAGCCAAGCAGCAGTGCCATTGCCCCCCCACGTAACTGAGAGCTTACCGCCGGGTAGATGCACTGTCACGGCGTTGTTGAGCAGGTTCTTGCGAATACCATGCACGACTGCGGCGCAAGCGCCAGTCCCGCAGGCGAGAGTCTCCCCGGCGCCGCGTTCGAAAACGCGCAGTTTTATCTCATCCCGGGACAGGACTTGCATAAAACCCACATTAACGCGATCGGTAAACTGTGGGTGTCCCTCGATGGCGGGCCCTAGGGTTGCAACCGGCGCAGTTTGAACGCTCTCGACGGTCATAACCGCATGTGGATTGCCCATCGATAGGACGCCGACGGTCAGGCTGGCACCCGACACTGTGAGTGTATAGTCGAGTCGCTCTTGATCGGTGGTAAAGGGGACCGCGCTAGGTGTAAATATCGGGATACCCATTTCGGCGCGAATTCGACCGTCATTTGCGGTGTCTAGTTGTATGAGACCATTCGGCGCTTGCACTTTGAGCTGGGGTTTCCGAGACAGGCGTTGCTCTCGTACAAAGCGAGCAAAGCACCGAGCACCGTTACCGCATTGACCTGCCTCAGAGCCATCGGCATTAAAAATATGGTAGCGAAAGTCAGCATCGGGACTATCGGGTGGGCCTACGATGAGTACTTGATCGCAACCAATTCCGCGCTGCCGATTGGCAAGACGGCGGATTTGGCTGGGAGAGAGGTGCAGATTTTGCCGTACGTTGTCGATAACCACGAAGTCATTGCCAGCGCCGTGCATTTTGGTGAAGCGCACCTTCATAGATTGACCTCGGGAAGTAAGCACTCGTCGGCCCAAAGCGTTTCGAGAGATTCAGGCGCCCGAATGAGGTGCGAACTACCGCCGTCCACCATAACCTCAGCAGACCGTGGTCGTGTGTTGTAATTCGACGCCATGACGAACCCGTAAGCGCCCGCAGTCATCACGGCAAGCACGTCACCCTGAGTCAATGATAGGTTTCGGTCTTTACCCAGAAAATCCCCAGTTTCACAGACGGGGCCTACAATATCCCAGCACTTCGTATCGCGGTTGTTTTTATTGAGCGGCACGATGTCCTGCCAAGCGCCGTAGAGGGCGGGGCGTAATAAATCATTCATGGCGGCATCGACCAAGGCGAAATTCTTGTGCGGGGTGGGTTTTAAATACATGACTTCGGTGAGCAACACGCCGGCCTCCGCAACAATGGAGCGACCGGGCTCTAAAATTAAAGTGAGCTTATGGGCAGAAAGACCTTGCGTCAGTGCGGCCACATAATCGTTAATCTCTGGCGCATCCTCCGTGCCGTATGGGATTCCCAGACCCCCACCTAGGTCAATGTGCTGAAGCACGATGCCCTCAGATTTTAGAGTTTCAAGCACTTCAATCAGATGCCCCATGGCCTCGGTAAATGGCGCTATGTCGAGTATCTGGCTGCCAATATGGCAATCAATGCCGATCGGTTTAATGCCGGGTAAAGCGACGGCTTTACGGTAAAGCCGCAGCGCACTGTCGAGTTCGACACCGAATTTATTATCTTTGAGCCCAGTTGCGATATAGGGGTGTGTCTGGGCATCAACGTCAGGATTCACGCGAAGGGATATCGGGGCCACCAAGCGGCTAGCCTGGGCAACCTCTGACAGTCGGTCGAGCTCTGGCTCAGACTCCACATTAAAGCAGTGAATACCCACTTCAAGAGCGCGTTTCATGGCAGCTGGGGTCTTGCAGACGCCTGAGAATACGACCTTAGCGGGATCACCTCCGGCGGCAATAACGCGCTCTAGCTCACCCAAAGAGACAATATCAAACCCCGCGCCGAGTTTGGCGAGCACGCTCAGAATGGCGAGATTTGAATTGGCCTTAACGGCGTAGCAAATGAGATGGTCATGATCTGCGAGGGCTGTCTGATACGCTAAATAGGCTTGTTCAATACATGCGCGGGAGTAGACATAAAGAGGGGTTCCGTACTTCGACGCCATTTCATCTAAAGCAACGTCCTCACAAAAGAGCCTATCTTTGTATCGTTCAAAGCTTTTCATTTTGCCGTCTCTGCAGCCGATTCAGTCGATTCAGCGGGTTTAAGCGGGCCAATTTGACCACAGCCACCGACTAAGCCGAGCAGCAAGGTGGCAAGAATTAACAATTTCATGATGGTTTTACTCCAAAGCCCTTTATTATATCAGCGTGGGGCGGTCTACAGTTCGTTAGGTGGGGCTTAGCTTCGCTGTCACTGGTGTGGGGGTGCCATAAAGCCCAAAAACCCAAGGAGAGATAATGAGCAGCGCGACTTACTTTGACCGAATCGATGAGACTTTTGACTGTGTCGAAACGCGACTCGAAGAGCTTCCTGAGGATCCCGATTTATCCGTGGCTGAAGGTGTTATTAACGCACGATTTCCCAATGGCGTGGTTTTTGTTTTCAGTCGACAACCTCCGACCGAACAGCTTTGGTTGGCGACCCCGGGGGGCGGGTTTCATTATGTCTGGGATGACGCGCTAGGTGACTGGCGAGACACTAAAACTGCAGACTTATTTCGGGAGTTTCTTCCCAAGCAGCTGCGTGAGCACGCGCAGGTCGAATTTGCTTGGGAATAGAAGCAGTTGAAGCGCAAAGGTTTTTGACGGCTGTTTTACTATTCTCTGCGCCGGCCTGGTCACAAGCACCCGCAACCTCAGAGCCGATGTGGGTGGAAAACCTAGCACCCCTCGCCGGACTGATGGCACTGCCGCCGCAGCGTGCCGCATCGCTATCCAGCGGTTGGCGTATCGATACTCATCTCGCTGTTGCCAGTCATTTTGTCGCGTCAGAAAGTTTGACAGATTCAGTGATTTTCGACGGTGAAACTACGCGCTATTCCCTGGCGATCGAGTATGGATGGCAGGAGGATTGGTCATTACGTCTTACCGTTCCCTGGGTGACCCACCGCGCAGGCTTTTTGGACGGCCCCATTAACGACTGGCATGACACCTTTGGACTGAGTGACGGTGGTCGAGCAGTCGTTCCAGAAAATCAATTTCGCTACCAATATAGCAGCCCCACCATCGCTGTGAGTTACCTGACGGGGGGTGATTCGATTGGAGATGTGCGCTTGGAGCTTAACCGAAGCCTGTTCCGAGACCTTGATCAGGCTGCAACGCTGACGCTGGGCTACAAGGCAGCTACGGGGAATGCCATGCATTTTACGGGCTCGGGTTCAGCAGACGTTTTTGCCACGCTTCGCTACAGCAGTGAGGGGCTTTGGCAGTTACCGATAAGCTGGCACACGCAGGCCGGTTTCACTCGGGCGGGCCCCAGCAGCCTGTTGGGCTCTGATCAGCGCCATGGCCTGTGGTTTGCCGGTCTTGGCATTGATTGGCATATAGCGAAACGCTGGTCTTTGTTGGCCCAATTTGATGGCCACTCGGCGCTTTTAAGCAGCCCTGAGACAGCTCTGGGAAGTACCTCGGGTCTTCTGAGTTTTGGCCTGCGGTTCGCCCCTAACCGCTCTTGGATGCTCGAGGTGGGTGTCATCGAAGATATTGTTGTTGAGACGGCCCCCGACGTGACTTTTCAGGCCTCTTTGCGATGGCGCCCGGAGCCCCCTGAATTTGACTAGCGCAATGCCAAAAATTTAAGCGCAGTTGCTGCGGCGGCTGCGACCTGAACAGGACTAGTTCCACCGATATGATCTCGGGCTGCCACGGACCCCTCAAGGGTAAGCACTTCAAAAACGTCGTCGTCTATGTCGCTGTAGAAGCCGCGCAGCGTGCTCAATGGCAAATCTTCTAGACGGCAGGACTCTGCGACGCAGTGGGCTACAGCATTGCCCACCACCTCGTGTGCATCACGAAAAGCGACACCACGCCGAACAAGGTAGTCGGCTAAATCGGTCGCAGTAGCAAAGCCTTCCAAAGCGGCATTGCGCATACTTTCCTTATTTGGGATGAGCGCAGGCACCATATCGGCAAACGCGCGCAAGCAGTCATGCAACGTTTGTACGGTATCAAAAAGAGGTTCCTTATCTTCTTGATTGTCCTTGTTGTAAGCCAAAGGTTGAGACTTCATCAGGGTAAGTAGGGCGATGAGATGACCGTTAATGCGCCCGGTTTTACCGCGAACTAACTCCGGTACATCAGGGTTCTTTTTTTGCGGCATGATGGAGGAGCCGGTGCAAAAACGGTCAGGGATCGTGATGAAAGCAAACTGCGCTGATGTCCAGAGCACGAGTTCTTCCGACATACGTGACAGATGCGTGGTGATGAGCGCAGCGGCAGCTGTGAACTCAATTGCGAAGTCCCTATCTGATACGGAGTCCAAGGAGTTTCTCGTGGGTGATTCGAAGCCCAGCGCATCCGCCGTCATCATTCTATCGATTGGGAAGGTGGTACCCGCAAGAGCGGCAGCGCCTAAGGGGCACTGGTTAAGCCTTGCTTTGCAATCCTGTAGCCGGCCAAAGTCGCGATCAAGCATTTCATACCATGCCAGCAGGTGGTGTCCAAAAGTGATGGGCTGAGCAACCTGTAAATGGGTAAACCCTGGCATGACCGTGGCTGCATGCTGAGCCGCTAGCTCAACAATTCCTTGCTGTAGCCGCGTAAGCTCCTGTGAGATGGCATCGATTGACTCGCGAAGCCATAGCCTTATATCGGTAGCAACCTGATCATTCCGTGATCGGCCCGTATGCAATTTTTTGCCGGTAGCGCCAATAATTTCTGTGAGTCGGGCTTCGATATTCATGTGGACGTCTTCTCGATCAACGCGCCACTCGAAGTTACCTTGGGCGATTTCTTCCGAAATTTGCTCAAGGCCCGTTTCGATTTCGGCGAGATCAGCGGGCGACAAAATTGCTTGGGCGCACAACATCTTCGCATGGGCCAAAGAGCCGCGAATGTCTTGCGAGGCTAATCGTCGATCGAAAGCTTCAGAGGCCGTGAAGCGCTGCACAAAGTCATCGGTGGGCTCGGCGAAGCGTCCACCCCACAATTTACTGGTTGTACCTTCGGAATTTTTGGATTGACTCATGTTCAGTCCTGAGATGCTGCCCCGTTGAAGTCGGGGTAAGGGCGTAATAGGCGATCCCTAGTATACCATTGTGGCGCTATGGATCAGCGCTAGCCGTGGTAAGCTGATGCCCCAAAATTAGGAGTATTCCGTGTCTAAGCTCGTTATTGCCACCCGAGAGAGCCCACTAGCGCTCTGGCAGGCCAACTATGTCGCAGATCGACTGCGCGCACTGTATCCGGAACTTACGGTAGAACTGTTGGGTATGACCTCCCGCGGAGATCAATTACTCGACAAACCGCTCTACAAAGTCGGGGGTAAAGGACTATTCGTTAAAGAGTTAGAGACGGCTTTACTCGATGGTCGTGCCGATATTGCGGTGCATTCCATGAAAGACGTACCCATGGCTCTGCCTCCCGGGCTTACGTTAGGCGTGATCTGTGAGCGTGAGGATCCAAGAGATGCTCTGGTGGGTATATCGGCGTTATCTGAGCTTGAGCAGGGCGCACGGTTTGGAACTTCCAGTTTGCGCAGGGCTTGTCAGATAAGGCGGGTACGCCCTGATTTAGATATCGGCTTTTTGCGGGGTAATGTAAATACCCGACTGGCAAAGCTAGATGCAGGCGAATTCGATGCCATTATCCTAGCGACAGCGGGTTTGGTGCGACTGGGCTTTGAGTCACGGATTGGCGCGCGTATCGAGCCTGAGGTGTCTTTACCCGCCGGCGGACAAGGTGCGGTGGGCATTGAATATCGCAGCGACGATGACCGGGTAGCCGAATTGCTGGCACCATTGAATGATCCGGTCACTGCAGAATGTGTGAGTGCTGAACGCGCCGTCGTGAGAGTGCTTGATGGGGGTTGTGACGTGCCTATCGCCAGTTATGCGGTTCGAGAGGGTGATGAGCTCTGGCTTCGCGCTTTGGTGGGTTCCGTTGATGGCCGCTCAATCCTTCAAGCGCAGTCTCGGGGCACCGACGCCGAAGAATTGGGTCGAGAAGTCGCGCAAGCCTTGCTCGATGGAGGTGCAGCTGCGGTGCTCGAGGCCGCACGAGGGTGACACTCACTGCGGTCCTGACACGCCCGGGAGGTGTCGTTGAGCCCCTGCGGCTTGTGCTCGAGCAGCGCGGTGTCGACACCTTTGTTCAACCCCTAATAAATATCGCCTCGATTTCTGTCGAACACAGAGAGCTGATTACGCTTTATCCCGGTGATATTTGTATCTTTATCAGCGTCAATGCGGTGGAGCAGGGGCTCTCTAATTTAGCGCCACAATTACGTGAGCTAGGCTGTCCAATATTAGCTGTTGGGCGCGCGACTGCGAGCGCAATATCCGCGGCCGGCTTTGATGTTAGCGTTCCTTCTCAGGCCGATTCTGAGGGCTTGTTGGGCCTTGATATCCTCCATGGTGTCAAAGGGAAACAAGTGGTTATCGTCAAGGGTGAGGGCGGGCGTGGATTGCTGGCGGAAGCCCTGCGTGAGCGCGGAGCAGACGTCGTAAGCTACGTATGTTATCGAAGGGACCCTACAGATATCGATGCCGGTCAATTTTGCTGGCAGCTATGTGAACGCGAAGACGTGGTTTTTCAGGCGAGCTCAGGTGAGATAGTCGAGCAGTTAACGGAGTTACTGGGGCGGGGCGGTCAACCCAATCTTCTTGATAGTCCAGTGATTGTGCCTTCAGATCGTGTTGCTAAAATTGCCGTGGGACTAGGCTGGACTAACGTGATTACCGCCGCCGGTGCGGGTGATGATTCATTTCTCTCGGCTATCGACCCGTTGCGGATTCGCCAGACCGAGATACAAGCGCGGGCACAAAAACCCTTGGTGGAGCAAGAAGGCATGGGCGCCGAAATACCTAACGATGTCACCAATGAATTAGCGGCAGCCCCTGACGTGCAGCCGGTAACACAGCCCGCTTCAGCTGATCCCATTCCCGCGCCCGCGACAAAACGAAACAGCGACCGCTTTGCACGAACGCTGCTCTTACTGCTGCTATCGATTCTTTGCGGTAGCGCATTTTTGGGCTGGTCACATGGCTGGCCCCGCTACCAAGCACTGCTCATACAGCTCGAGGCTAGCGACGCACGACTGACCATATTGGAAGATGCGCCCGATACGCTGGCTGGCGAGCTTACGTTGGGCTTTGAGCAACAAATGGAAGCATCTGAGAGGCTCATGTCTGCAGCACTCACCGCAGCCGCAGCCCGGCAGTCTCAGCGTTTGATCGAGCAGGAAAGTGCGACTCAGCTCATGTCAGATCGGCTGGAACGTCTGAATATTCGTCTCGCCAGACTGACGGCAACCGATCGTCGGGCCTGGTTAGCTAACGAAGCCGCTTTTCTCCTGAGGTTGTCGGCACAGCGCTTACTCGTCTCTCGAGATATTGACGCCGCACAGGCGCTGTTGACCAATGCGGACGCTTTGCTTATAGAAGTCAACGACCCTCGATTCATTACCGCCCGGCGAGCCCTCGCCGCAGATATTGCCAGCCTCGCGGTGGCCCCAAAGGTCGACACAGTGGGTTTGTATGCTCGGTTTGCCGCACTCATTAAACAAGCCGGACTATTGCAGGTAAGGGTGTCCCAAGCACCTGCCTCAAAAGTACAAGAGAGTGACGGCTTGTGGTCGCGCGCGAGCGCTGGCTGGCGCGCGGCGCTTGATAAGTTATCGCGCTATCTTGTCGTTCATCGCCGCAGTGACGAGCGAGCGGCTTTATTAACACCGGATTGGGAAAATTTAATCCGCCAAAATCTTCGTATGTCCCTAGAGCAGGCCCAAATTGCGGCGCTTTCCGGTAACGCCATGCTATTTGATCATGCCGTAGCGCGAGCGCAGCAATCGGTTAGCGTCTATTCAGAGACTGATCCCAGCAGGGTCGCGGCTATGGTGGCGGAGCTCACTGCACTTGCTGCCCTCGACATTGCGCCTGAAATACCCGATTTGCTGAATTCTCGTGCGGCGTTGGCTGATGCGATTAGGGCGATAGACGGTGGTGAAGACGTTGTGGACGTGATGGCTCCGGTAGAGGTCGACTGACTATGCGCGGCTTTATCGTCTTGGTTCTCATGGGCCTTGTATTAGGTGCTGTGTTGGTCAATCAGGTCGATCAAGGTGGCGGTTATGTTTACGTCAGTCTTGGTGATGTGGTGGTGGAGACCAGTGTCTGGTTTGCCCTCTTGCTTTGGTTGGTGAGCTGGGGGCTTCTGGCGCTAATCTTCGGCGCCATCCGGCGAGTTTGGGGCACTCAGCGCGTATTAAGTGGTTGGTTGGGGCTGCGTAAAAGTCGCAATGCCACGGCACTGACTAATCGCGGTCTCATCAGTTTTATCGAGGGAAATTGGGAGCGTGCGCACAAACAGCTACTGCGCTCGGCGCGTTACAGCGATGCCCCCCTAGTGAATCACCTGATTGCTGCTCGGGCCAGTTTCCGGCTTGGAAATATTGACGAAGCAAAGGAGCAGTTGGGCAAGGCTGAAAGTGTAGAGGCAGATGCGGGTGTGGCCGTTGAGCTGACACAGGCCGAACTGCAGTTGTCGGCGGGTAATTATGAGCAGGCATTGGCAACCTTGGTTCGGGCCCGAGCTAACGCGGCAAAACACCCCTATGTTCTGGCACTCTTGGCGAGAGCGCATCGTCATTTAGGTGAGTGGGAGGCTCTGCGCCCGTTGTTACCGGAACTCCACAAATACGGCTTACTAGAAGATGTTGCGCTGCTTGGTCTGGAGGGTGAGCTTTGGGATGCTCTTATCAGGTCGATTGCTGACCAGTCCGATGGCAGTGTTAAAGACTTAGCGGTGTTGTGGCGAGATATTCCCCGTGGCCAGCGGGATCAATTGAAGCTTAAGGTTTGTTACCTCGACGCTTTGATTAAGCTTCGTGGCTATCGTGAAGCAGAAAAACAACTGATTACCTGGTTGGGTAAAGATAGGCAGGGAGAATTGGCGGTATTTTTGGGGCGCTTCCCTCCTGAAAATCCGCGCAAACTGCTTAATATCATCCGTAAGTGGCTGGAGGCCCCCACCCATGACGGGGTTTTACTGCTGGCTGGAGCAAGGGTGGCGTTGCATGCTGAGGAATGGGAAATCGCGGGCACCTGGCTTGAGGAAGCGCATCAGGGGGGTGCTACTGCCGAAAATTGTTGTGAGCTGGCGCGCTTTTGCACCGCGATAGGTGACCATGAGCGCGCGAGCACTTTGTCGGCAGAAGCTGCGGCGCTGATTATGGCGCCCTTACCCGATGTACCATTACCAGAGTCTCAGCAAGGGCACTGATGCCCGTTATGGGTTTGCCTAACGCCCAGGCAAATCTATGTTGAGGTCCTTCCAGATTTCATCGATACGTTGCTTTACGCTGCTATCCATGGCGATAGCCTCACCCCACTCCCGGTCGGTTTCACCCTCCCACTTGTTGGTAGCATCCATGCCCACTTTGGACCCTAGGCCTGGCACTGGAGAGGCGAAATCAAGGTAGTCGATCGGTGTATTGTCTATGAATACGCAGTCTCTACGAGGATCCATTCGGGTTGTCATCGCCCAGATGACATCTTCCCAGGAGCGTGCATTGATATCCTCGTCGGCGACAATAATAAATTTGGTGTACATAAATTGGCGCAGAAAAGACCATATCCCCAGCATGACGCGCTTGGCATGCCCCGGATACTCTTTGCGAATCGTGACCACAGCCATGCGGTAAGAACAGCCTTCAGGTGGCAAGTAGAAATCGACGATCTCTGGAAATTGTTTTTGTAACAGTGGCACGAAGACTTCATTTAGCGCGACACCCAAAATAGCGGGCTCGTCGGGTGGACGTCCGGTATAGGTACTGTGGTAAATGGGGTTTTTTCGAGTCGTCATTTTTTCAACGGTAAACACGGGGAAGCGTTCAACTTCGTTGTAGTAACCCGTGTGGTCGCCGTAGGGGCCTTCGTCCGCTTCCTCGTTGGGGTCTATATAGCCCTCGAGAATAATTTCGGCGTGAGCCGGTACCCGCAAATCATTTGCTTTACAGCGGTCGGTCAGACATTCGGCCAGCTCGGTTTTACTGCCGCGCAACAAGCCGGCAAAGGCGTACTCGGACAGCGCATCAGGGACGGGTGTTACTGCTCCCAAAGTTGTTGCAGGATCGGCTCCTAGTGCAACCGCCACTGGGTAAGGTTCGCCTGGATGCTTGATAGTCCAGTCCCTAAAGTCTAAGGCTCCGCCACGGTGTGACAGCCAGCGCATGATCAATTTGCGAGGCCCCAACCGCTGCATCCGGTAAATGCCAAGGTTCATTCTTGGTTTTTCTGGGCCACGTGTGATCACTAAGGGCCAGGTAATGAGGGGGCCCACATCTCCCGGCCAGCACGTTTGAACCGGAATAGTGGTTAGGTCGACAGCATCACCCTCAAGAACGACTTCTTGGCAAGGAGGACGCTTTATGGTTTTTGGCCCCATGTTCAGGACCTTCTTCAGAAGCGGAGCCTTATCAATAAGGTCCCGCATCCCCTTTGGTGGATCGGGCTGTCGCAAATAGGCCAAAAGCTCACCGATTTCTCGAAGGGCTTGAGTCGATGTTGCTCCCATACCTCGCGCCACACGGGTTTCCGTACCAAAAAGATTGGCCAGTACCGGCATGTCGTAACCTTTAGGGTTTTCAAACAAAAGCGCGGGGCCGCCGCCGCGAAGGGTGCGGTCGGCGATTTCGGTCATTTCCAAGTTGGGGTCAACTTCGGCGGAAATTCTTACTAATTGCCCTTCTGCTTCGAGAGTGGCAATGAAGTCCCGCAAATCAGTGAACTGTGCAGCCATAAATAGTCCTCGCATAGGGCAGTTAGCGAGCCCCTAAAGAGTTAGAGGCGAAAGGATGGAGGCCGTTTTTTGCGGCCCCCGGACGTGCTCACTTTCGTTTCATTGACTTAAAGAACTCTTCATTCGAATTGGTGTTTTTGAGCTTATCTAGCAAAAACTCAACAGCCGGAAGATCTTCCATACCGTGCAACAGCTTGCGCAAAATCCACATGCGTTGAAGCTCGTCCTCGCCCGTAAGCAGTTCTTCGCGACGGGTGCCGGATCGACGGATGTTAATGGCGGGGTAAATCCGTTTTTCGGCAATCTTCCGATCTAGGTGTAACTCAAGGTTGCCGGTGCCTTTAAATTCCTCATAAATCACTTCATCCATCTTGGAGCCCGTGTCGATAAGCGCAGTCGCGATAATTGAGAGACTGCCGCCCTCTTCAATGTTGCGCGCTGCACCAAAGAATCGCTTGGGTCGCTCGAGGGCGTGGGCGTCGACGCCGCCGGTTAAAACCTTGCCTGAGCTCGGTACAACCGTGTTATAGGCCCGTGCGAGTCGAGTGATGGAATCGAGTAGGATGACAACATCGCGTTTGTGTTCAACCAATCGCTTGGCTTTTTCAATGACCATATCGGCGACTTGAACGTGGCGTGAGGGGGGTTCATCAAATGTCGAGGCGACAACTTCGGCTCCGCGCGCGCCTACCGAGCGCTGCATTTCGGTGACCTCTTCTGGACGCTCATCGATCAAAAGCACAATGACATAACACTCGGGATTATTTGTAATAATCGCCTGTGCGATGTTTTGCATCATGATGGTCTTGCCCGCTTTGGGGGGTGCAACCAGTAGCCCACGCTGACCCTTACCGATAGGGGCGACGAGATCAATAATCCGACCGGTTAAGTCTTCGGTAGAACCATTGCCTTTTTCGAGGGACAGCCGTTGGTTGGGGAAAAGTGGGGTGAGGTTCTCGAATAAAATCTTACTTTTAGCGCTCTCGGGCACCTCGAAGTTGACGTCTTTGACTTTGAGCAGTGCAAAGTAACGCTCAGAGTCTTTAGGCGGGCGGATCATGCCGGTGATCGTGTCTCCGGTGCGCAAATTAAACCGCCGAATTTGGCTGGGACTTACATAAATATCGTCTGGACCGGCGAGATAAGATGAGTCCGATGAGCGCAGAAACCCAAAACCATCTTGCAGAATTTCAAGAACACCATCGCCCCAAATGTCTTCCCCACTTTTTGCGTGGCGCTTGAGCAGAGCGAAAATAATATCCTGCTTGCGCGACCGCGCCATATTTTCGAGGCCCATTTCCTGAGCCATATCGATCAGTTCTTGGGTTGGCTTGTCTTTTAGCTCAGTCAGGCTCAGTGGGTTGGCACTGGGCGTGCTGGGTTCCCGCCGACGCTGCCGCCGGTTTCGCCCTCTGCGATTGTTATTACCGCCGCCATCTTTTTCGCTGGCTTCTGCAGACTCCGTGCTTTCGCTCGCGTCTGACGCTGGCGTCTCTGAGCTTTGAGCCTCAGCACCTTCTGCACGATTTAATTTCAGAGTTTTCGTTTGCCCTGAGTCTGATTCAGCCTCGCCCGTGCCGGTTGACGCCTCGGAAGCTTCTTTTGCGGGCGCTGCAGGTACATCGGGAACGGTTGCTTCAGCAGCTGTTTCGCTGGCTGCGGCAGCAGGGGCTGGTGAAACTGCGGCTTCGGTAGCGGCAGGTGTTTCGGAGGCACTTGCTGCCTCAACGTCTTTGCTCATTGAGCTATTGTTTTCATCCACGAGTAATGTCCGGATTCATTGGGAAAAGGGGTGCTACGGTGGTGGAACTCCACAGTAGGTTCGATCTGTCCTATACCGACGTTTTGCACAAACACCCAAGTTAAGGGTCGCCTGAGGCGTGAAAGTGTTGGAAAGGAACAGAAGGCCGACCAGGCTGGTCGTGCCATGTGGGTAAACTAGCATTGCGAAAAGGAGGCGTCCAGCCCCCTTTAACGATCTTTTTTTTATCTTGGTCTTGCGGGGACGCTAATTAAAGGGTCTTTATCGCATCGCCTTAAAGGCATTCATCCACAAAAGCGGCAAGTTGTGATTTGCTGAGTGCACCAACTTTAGTCTCAACGGCGTTGCCGTCCTTGAAAATAATCAAGGTCGGAATACCGCGGATGGCAAATTTTTCAGGAATGCCCGGATTGGCATCGACGTCGACCTTACATATTTTCAAGCGCCCTGCGTATTCGCTAGCGAGTTCATCGAGAATAGGCGCTATCATCTTGCAAGGGCCACACCACTCGGCCCAGAAGTCCACGAGAACTGGTAGCTCGGAGGACAATACCTCAGCGTCAAAAGTGGCTTCGCTGACATGGACGATGCTTTGGCTCATGGGAACTCCCTGGAGTAAAAAATTAAGTAGGTTGGTAAATGCCGTCGTATAATAACACCCCTAGGGCTGATGAAAAATGCCCGGCTGAGCCGGGTAGTTGGTGGGTTTATTTGGTCCGTTGTGCCGACCACACGCTTTATTCCGGTGTCACTGTGAATCTGGATAGGCGGGTGCGGCAACATAACGGGGAGCTGGTAGGCGGCGCGCGCTATACGCGGGCGCGGCGGCCAGTGGAATTGGTATGGAAAAAGACAGCAACGTCACGAAGCGAAGCACAAAAGTTAGAAGCACAAACCCGTCGGCTGTCGAGGCGCGACAAGTTGCGGTTAATCGAAGGGGCGATCGATGACAGCTTTGGCGAGCCCTGACCTGCTCAAGGTCGATAATTTTTGGACGTGGGCTGTGGCGCAATGGTCTGATCCCACCCTCGCGACCGAGATGATGGCATTACAAGAGTCGCATGATTGCGTTGTGTTGGAGCTGCTGCTTATGGGCTGGCTGGGCCGACAACATTTGATGATCAGCTCAGCGGCTCACCGCCGACTCGTAGAGATGGCAGTTCCGTGGCTAGAGGGTGTGGTCATTCCCCTGCGACACACACGCCAGAAATGGCGAGGCGTAGCGGCTCTTGCAAGCGAGCGCCAGCAACTTCAAAGCCTTGAGCTCAAGTGTGAATATGCCCTAGCTGAATTATATTTTAGAACTTTAGGGCTCCTTGAGCCGTCTGAATTAGTTCTGACCGAGGGGTCAAGGGTGATTGATAACCTTGATATTGCGCTAGCAGGTGCTGCCCCGCCGGTCGCTGGTGAACGAATACGGGACTTGGGAGTGCTGTTGTCAAAGTAGGGTAGCCTCTTTATTTAACGTAAGGTCACCCGACGCCGTTGGTTATCGGTGGCAGAAGCGCGATACTCTGAGTAAAATGGAGCCGCACTTTCAACGACGCCCTTGGGGGTCGATCACTTTTTTGCAGGATGAAACCATGTTTCGAATGACTACCCGTCGCCTTGCGACTTTTTTGATGGCGCCAGTTTTGGCAGGCGCTTTGTCCGCTTGTCAGGAGCAGGCTAAGGAGCCCGACCCCATGACATTAGATACCCCTGAAAAGCGCCTATCCTATGGCATTGCCCTGCGAATGGGTGAGCGTATGGCGGCAGACGGCATGACGATGGACGTCGACGCTTATGCACTTGGAATGCGCGATGCATTTGACGGGTCGGAGCCGCGACTGTCTGAGGAAGAAATTACCGCTGAAATGATGGCGTTCCAAGAAAAAATGCAAGCCGAGCGTGATGGCGAGCAAGCGGCTATGTCCGAGGGTAATTCGGAGGCTGGAGCGGCATTCCTCGCGGAAAATGCTCAACGTGAAGGCGTCATGGTGACTGAATCGGGACTCCAATATGAGATCGTTGAAGCGGGTGCTGGGGCCATTCCAGGGGTTGATGATCAAGTTGAAGTGCATTATCGCGGAACGTTAATAGACGGTACCGTGTTTGATAGCTCTTATGATCGTGGTCAAACCGTGACCTTTGGTGTCACGCAAGTGATTGCGGGATGGACCGAAGCGTTGCAGCTGATGAAAGAAGGCGCAACTTACAAGCTGTATATCCCCAGTGAACTGGCGTACGGAGCGGGCGGTGCCGGTCAAATCATTGGCCCCAATGCTACGCTCATTTTTGAAGTCGAGCTGGTCGCTGTTGTTGCGGCGGAGTAGTAATGACCGCCGTACGATGAGCACGGCAACCTAGCTATGTTCCATTAAAAGGCCCGGTGTTTGATCACCGGGTTTTTTTTTGTCCCCGGAACAGCCAGTAGCAATGCCCGGGGGTTTGATTGAATTAGTGAGAGTTAACTTCGAAGCCCTTTTGGGACTGTTGCCAGATGTAAAGGGTAGTCACTGCCGCAAATAACTTAGGAAAATATTTTTAAATTTTGTAGGGTTTGCGGCAGGTTTAAAATCGCGCCACTTAGTCATCTACTGTGTTGTATTGACTGTAGAATCGATCGAGGTACGTTTGAAAGGATTCCTGGGTATCTTGTTCCATGGCGAGTTGTTGGTGCAGGGAGACCGCTGTCGCCGTGCGAAATTCAGCCATTTCGATAGGACCCACAGGGTTTGCTAAATAGTCTTTGTGCCACTGCTTAGAATAGTTAAGTGCTAATTGCCAGAACGGCGTGTTGGTCTCCCGCATTTCCTGCAAGACGCGTCCTGAAGGGGTGCTCTCGGGGTCGTCGATTCGTGCGTAGGCAGCCGTCATAGCCTGCTGATGGAGGTCTGAACCGGCCTCTGCATCCATCGTCTGCGCTGTTTTGGACATGCGATCGAGCAGTTGCCGGGCAACCGCCTTCAAAGGTTCCTCGCCCTCAGGTGTTAGCAGTTGCAGGTTTGGACAGCGACCCTCGTTAACAACTCGGCGCAGATTTTCTTGGTTGCGGCGCTGTCCATCTTCATTGCACAGGGGGCTTTCCGATAGGATGGCGTCAACAAGGAATACATCGATTAAACGCATCGTTTCCGCATCGATCCCCAGGGGTAAGAAGGGGTTGATATCGATGCAGCGAATTTCGATGTACTCAATACCACCTCGTTTCAGGGCGACGATTGGCGCCTCTCCTGATTGCGCAACCCGCTTGGGTCGTATGGGGCTATAGAATTCATTTTCAATTTGCAGCAAAGCGTCATTGAGCTGCGCCTGCTCGCCAGTCTCAGTAACATCAAATTGAGCATAGTCAGGATGTGGCGTAACGATTGCGTTGCTTAGTGTCGCCAGATAATTATCGAGGTTGTTATAACAAACGTTGAGGCTTGATTGGGCGTTACTGGTATAGCCCAGATCGCCCATACGCAGCGAGGTGGCATTGGGCATATAAAGGCTGGTACCCCCGGCATCAAAGGGGATTAGGGGGTGCTCGCGATTGCCGGCAAGAAAGCTGGCACAAACGGCGGGTGAGGCCCCCAGTAAATAAATCAGCAACCACGCGCGATCGAAAAAGTTTCTAATGAGGCCGAGATAACCTGCGGTTTGGAAGTCCTGAAGCGAGCCTTTACTGCCCTCTTGCTCCCAAGCGGCGCGCCAAAATGTTTCAGGCATTGAGAAGTTGTAGTGGATGCCCGCGATGGCCTGCATCATCCGCCCATACCGAACACCTAACCCGTTTCGGTAAACGCGTTTCATTTGCCCAACATTCGAGCTGCCGTAGTTGGCGATAGGAATGCTTCGGTTTCCAGCAACAATACAGGGCATGCTGGCGCCCCAGATTAATTCGCCGTCCAACTGTGAGGCGGTAAACCGGTGAATAGCGTCCAGCTGAGCGAGTGTGAGCTCTACGTCATGGGCTACTGGGGTAATAAACTCTAAAAGGGACTCGGAATAATCGGTGGTAATAGACGGATGCGTTAGTGCAGAGCCCAATGCCTGTGGATGTGGGCTTTGAGCGAGCATGCCAGTTGATGAGTCAACGCGCAGTCCCTCCTTCTCAATACCTCGGCAAATACCGGCCAATAAACGGCTGCCAGAGCCCGAAACGAGGTTGTATTTAGCATTCAGCGGTAAGTCCAAGGGCGTCTAAATCTCCAGAGACAGCGACGCCTTGGGATGTAATATGGGCGTCAGTCGGGTTTAATACCGCGACAAGTGTAAGTGCTGGCTTCGCTGGGGTACAGACGGAGAGCAAAAAGTCTCAATGGTATTTGGCCGACAAGGAGGTGGGGCATGAAGATTGATGCTTGGTTAAAGATTTTAGCAGAGCAAGGGGGCTCAGATCTGTTTCTTAGTACAGGTGCACCGCCGTGTGCAAAAATCGATGGACAGCTAACGCCTATTGCCGCCGATGTGTTGAAGCCCGGTGAAATTGCTGTCATCGCTGACGAGATTATGGATGATACGCAGCGTGAAGAGTTTCGAAACGAATTGGAGCTAAACCTCGCCGTTTCGATATCGGGCGTCGGGCGATTTCGGGTCAACGTTTTTAATCAGCGTAACCAAGTATCGATTGTGGCTAGGCATATTGTGACCGATATTCCGAATTGGGAAGATTTGGGGCTGCCGCCACTTCTTACCGAACTCATTATGGAAAAGAGAGGGCTGATTCTTTTCGTGGGCTCTACCGGATCAGGTAAGTCGACCTCGTTGGCTGCTCTCATTGATTACCGCAATACGAATAACGCGGGCCATATTGTCACGATTGAAGACCCTATTGAGTTTGTGCACCGCCATAAGCGCTCTATCGTCAATCAGCGCGAAGTTGGTGTCGATACTCGAAGCTGGCACAACGCCTTGAAAAATACGTTGCGACAGGCGCCCGATGCCATTCTGATTGGTGAGATCCGTGATCGCGAGACAATGGAGCAAGCGATTTCTTTTGCGGAAACGGGTCATCTGTGCATTTCTACGCTCCACGCAAACAATGCCAACCAGGCGTTAGACCGCATTATTAACTTCTTTCCAGAAGCCAAACGCTCGCAGTTGTTACTAGATTTATCCCTCAATCTACGCGCTTTTATTTCTCAACGCCTGCTGCCTGCTACTGATGGTGGGCGCGCAGCGGCCGTAGAAATTTTACTGGGTACCCCCAGTATTAGTGAGTTGATAATTCGAGGGGAAATTGCGGGTATCAAAGAAATGATGGAGAAGTCTGAAAACCTCGGTATGAAAACTTTTGATAAGGCGCTCTTTGATCTTGTAAAGCAGGGGAGAATCACCGAAGAAGAGGCGCTGAAAAATGCTGATTCCGGAAATAATTTGAGGCTTCGGTTCAAGCTGGCAAAGGATGATGGCAGTCAAGGAGCAACGGGTGGGTTGTCCCTGGAGGATATTAACTGAGCCTGTTGCCGTGGCCTCAAACGTTTATTGTGGGCCCTGATCAAGGCGCTCTTGTTGTTGAAACAGCTGGCTCACGGTCTCGCGGAAATTGGTTTTTCTCTCAAGGATATCGACCATATCCCTATCAATAAGTGCAACCAGCTGTGGAACCGTGAGTTCACGCATTTTGATGCCCTCTCGATTGGTAAAGATATAGCTATTCTTTTCTAGATCACAGGCCACGATTTTTGCCATCAGGGGTGGGTCGCGATCGTGGAATCCCAGCCAAGTCCCCATCGGAATCTGCAGTTTTACAATCGTATGACTTTCAAAGGGGGTTTCGGTGAATGCGGGTGGTTGGTTTTTTTTCAGCGTCGGGTGCCACTGCTCAGTACCTTCGGTTTCTTTCCGTTTTTGCTGCAGTTTGCTGGGGCTGTCATTTTCGGTTGGATCGGTTTGGCTGTCCTCGATTGACCCATGATCCATGGCGCTAAATTTTGGATTAGGTTGGGCGCTGGCTTGCGCGTTTTGCTCTTCGCATTGCTGTTCGTGTAGCTCCTCGCATAGGTCGATCGCGCTGGTCATGGCGAGACAGAAGCTATCCTGGGCCTCGAGGCATCGGAGTTCTCCTGAGCCAATTAATGTTCGGAATTCATGCAGCGATTTGCGTAGTGCGCGATTACCGAGCAAGTCCATGAAAATCAGGTAGTAGTTGTTGATAAGAGATCCCACGAAGCGGAGGCGGATCGCCCCCTCAGCGGTCTGCATTAGAAACCAGTGACCTGGTTTCAGGTTTAATGCGGTTAAGTCATTGGCACTGATGGGGAGGTTGTTACCATCGCCCCCGAAGATGGGGTTGACCTGCTGTAACCCGAGGTCCTCGCCCCGCAAATTTCGCAGCATCGCGTATTCAATTAACCCTACGGTGCTTGCCACTGCTTCAGTGTCGTTTTGCAAGCTCACCAGCTGCTTGGACAGCGTGATCGAAATTTGCTGCATGGTCATATACAGCCGGTGCAGCTCATCAGTATTGGTGCGGCTTACCGGCTGCACGACATCGACCAACAGCTGAGTAGTGGCCATGAACGTTCGCCACTGGGTGCTGTCAAAGCCGTGCTGCTGCGCGATACAGATTCCGCTCTCATACCAATCGGACGCAATAAACTGGGCGACTGACTCTGGTAATTCGACTTGAGTGATCGCGGTATTAAGGAGCCACGCAGCGGCTTGTCGAATAGCATCTGCTCCTAACCCCGTTAATTCGCGCTCCAGCAGCAGGGTGTCGAGCTGTTTAAGTTGCACATGATGTTCGTAAATTTCTTGTTCAAAGAAAATCCGTGCTTCATCAACCTTTGGTTCACTGGGGAAATCACTCTGAATGCGATCCACGATATTTGCCGCCGTGCTTAGCCTATGCAGCGCGGTATCTCCCAAGCCGCCATGCCAGCCTTTCAAGTAATCGTAAAGGACGTCGAGAAGGCGATGTAAACCATGCGCTCCTGGAGTGAAAAAACGCGAGTCGGTTAGGGCAAACGCAGCAGCGAGAGGCCTCAACCGATTGGTTAGCTGCTGAGCTTCGGGTGCCAATATGGCCTCGCGTTCCCAGCACGCAAAGGTCGCATCAATCCAGGTAAGAACGGCGACACTGTTACTGTCCATGCTTTCATGGCCAGTGGCAGTAAGTGCGTCTAGCAAGTTGGGTTGGTCGTGTTTAAGACGGGTTAGTGCGGTTACAAGCACTGTCCCGCTAAGGCTCGTTTCACTAGGATTTTCGCGCAGCCCTTCAGTGATAAAGTTAGCCAGTACCCTAGCCTCAAGCGACCGCGTTAGCGGTAGCCTACTCCGGTCGTCGGTGGGTTCTTTATTGCTCACTGTTCTCCCCGCATCCATTCGGTTTCGGTACAGTCTTTTCGGCGTCTAATTGCGTGCGTTAATTCCCGTGCATCGCCGACAGTAAAGTGTCGATTATACGCTCCAATTGCTTGAGGTTATTACATTCCGTGGCTAGGTGACAGTGTTGAGTGACGGGTAGCATCGCTGAGTCGCCTGTTCCCCAGGCCAACCTGGGTTCGGGGTTGAGCCAGATCAGCCGCTTACACTTCGCTTTAATCTCGGCGAGTAAATCGAGCCTAGGGTCAGAATTATTGTTCCGTGCGTCCCCAAGAATAATCACGGTGGTGGCCTTGTTAATATCTTGCAGGGCTAAGTCGCTAAAATCAGATAGCGCGCGTGCGTAGTCTGTGGCGCCGCCGTACACCCGGTTTACACGAGATATCGCCTCTTCCACGGGGAAATCACTGAACCAGTCGGTAACCTCACCCAGGGAGCTTGAAAAAGCGAAGCTGCGTGTTCGTGGTAGCACGTCTTGTAGAGCATATAAAAACATCAGCAAAAATTTGGCATAGGCCGCGACGGAGCCACTGACATCGCAGATGGCCATGACCTGTGGTCTTTTCCTCTGGATCTGTCGCCAATGTGTATTAAAAGGAATGCCGTCTGTCGCCACTGAAGCGCGCAGGGTCATTGGTACATTGAGCTGCCCGCGACGCTTTTTTCGCCGCCGTCTTCCGTGGCGGCTCGCTAATTTTCGGGCCATTCGGTCCATCAGTTTGCGCATCCTCGCCATCTGGTGGGGACTGATATTGGCCAGCCGGACTTCCGCGAGGGCTTCATCTAAAAAATCTTCAGTATCGCCCGCAGCGTGGACCAGATAAGCGCGTTCAACCCGATCACGGGCGCGGTGGCGAAGGTTCTCTCGCAATCTTTGAATTTCCTTAAAGGCCTTGGGCTGGGTCTTCTCGAATTCGATCGCTGCATCTCTTAGCGCCGCCTCACCTAGAGCATCGAGAAGCTTTCGAGTGAATTGACCTCGCTGTGTGAACAGGCGTATTTCATCGACCTTGGCCATCTCTGCAGCGGCTTCAATCGCCATAGCCAAAGTGCCCTCATCGCCGTTTTGCAGGGCATTCATGAGGGCTGAGTTCATAAGGCCGGCAAGTGCCGGGTCATCCTGTGCTGTGGGGTTTTGCAGCAGCTCCTCTAAACTCGCTGCCGAGCCGTTGGCCGGCGCATTGTTATTTTGGTGATTGTCCTCTTCAGATGTCGAGGTCTCTTGAGGGTCCTTTGCATCTCCAAGGGTATTGGTCTCGGGGTGCTGCGGTGCAAAAAACAGGTCGAAAGCTTCTCGATAGGCGGATTCTTCAAAAGTGCTCTTCGCCAGAACCGCAGCCAGCCCGTCTCTCAGTGTTGTGCGGTCTTCGTAGCCCAATAAGCCTGCGGCGTGCACCGCATCCAAGGTGTCAGCGGGAGAAACGGGAACATCTTTGCCGCGAAGAAATTTTATGAAAGCCAGTAGCTGGCTGCTGCCAGTGGCGGGGGTCATAGACCATCTGCAATTTTCAAAAGTTTGCCTAGTTGGCCTTCAGCCTCAACGATGTCCTCCTCATATTTGAGCAATACATTTAAGGTGTCATGGACTAAGCCCGAATCGAGTTGATTGGCGTGCAGCAGCACCAGGCTTCGAGCCCAGTCTAGGGTTTCGGAAATAGCCGGAGCTTTTTTAAGATCCAGTTCTCTGATGGCGTGCACGAAACGGACGAGCTGATCGCTCAGCTGACTTTCTAGTTCTGGAACCCGAGCAGTAACGATGCGGCCTTCCAGTTCGATGGAAGGAAATGGAATGTGTAGGTGCAAACAGCGGCGCTTGAGGGCATCCGATAAATCCCGGGTGTCGTTACTGGTTAGAAATACCATGGGCTTAGAACGCGCTTGAATCGTGCCGATTTCTGGAATTGATATTTGATAGTCAGATAGCACTTCCAGTAGTAACGATTCAAATTCGAAATCGGCCTTATCGATTTCATCGATGAGTAATACCGCGCCATCATCCTGCTCCATAGCGCGCAGAAGCGGACGTGGTTCGAGGAATTCTTTGGCATAAAAAACATCGCCGGTGCTGTGCAAACGCTGAATTGACTCTTTAAGACCCTTGGCGCCACCTAAAATATCACCCAGTTGCTCTTTGAGTATTTGGGTGTAAAGCAGCTGTTTTCCGTATTTCCACTCGTAGAGAGCTTTCGCCTCATCTAGGCCCTCGTAGCACTGCAGGCGCACTAGGGGCTTCGCAATAACCTCCGCACAGGTCTTAGCCAGTTCAGTTTTACCAACCCCGGGAGGGCCTTCAACTAAAATCGGTTTGTTGAGTGCCGCGGCCAGGTAAACGACGGTGGCAATTCTCGGCGTGCAAATGTAGCCAGCTTCACCAAAGGCGGTGCTGATGGCATTCACGTCATCGAGTTGGGGGTATAAGGTGGTATCCAAGTTTGTATCCTAAGTGTTCAGCCGCCCGAAGCATTCATGAAGCGCATGATTTGGGGTTGGTCTGGTTGGTCAAAAACGTGTTGCTCGGGCTTATCATCTAATGCTGCGACAATCGCGCTACTCAGTTCAAAATCGCTAGCGCCGTCACGAAGCAGGTCGCGCAGGCTGATGGAGTGTTCATTGCCTAGGCACAGAAGGAGTTGCCCCTCAGCAGTCACTCGTAACCGATTACAGCTGGCGCAGAAATTATTGCTGTGGGGCGATATTAGGCCCATACGGCTCGATGAACCATCGACCCGCCAGTACCGGGCGGGCCCGCTGTGTTCAGGTGTGGCTTCGCTATTGAGATTGTAGTGTTGCTTCACCTCGCTAAGGATGGTGTCGCTAGGCAGGTATTCAAGAGGCTTCCCTGCGAGGTTGACTTGCCCTAGAGGCATCTCCTCGATGAAAGCGATATCGAGACCGCGATTCAAGGCGAAGTCGAGTAGGGGCCGTATGTCGCCCTCGTTACTACCGCGTAAAACCACCGCATTGAGGCGTATTCGGGGGAAATCTTGTTCTCTGGCTGCGTCAATACCAGC
>JAQXAF010000151.1 GCA_029253085.1 Luminiphilus sp.
CACTCTTGCTGAGCAGTAATCGACTTGATCGAAAAATTGTCGGAGTGCCAGTTTAGTGTCAGGCTGTATATATCGAGTTCACGATCAGTATTGACCGGCCCTGGCATATAAACCTTATGTGGCTCCTCAGTATATAAAATAGGTACTCCAGCCGGGTCATCAGAATAATCTAATGCAGGCAATCCCGTCATGACACCATAGTCAAAGTGCTCATCGGTCATGGCCCAGTGGGTCCATCGACCACTCTGCTCACTATGAGCGAGCATTATTTCGGCATCAAACTTATCAGACAATTCCGCCGTCACGATGACACGAGCATTCGATTTTTCGCCCAGCATCAGGTCATCCTCCCCCGGCTGAAGGTTTTCAACCCAACCCTCATTGGCATCTAAATGACGCGCTGCAATTCTAAAACCAATGCGCTCAGTAATTGGGCCACTGACGACAATCTCAGCAGTCGCCTGCTCATACTCAGCAAAACCTACCTTCAAATATCCGAACAATTCATCAGTCGGTGCAGCGGCGATAAAATTAACGACACCGCCGTTTGCATTGCGGCCATAGAGCGTCCCCTGGGGGCCTCTGAGGACTTCGACTCGAGCTAGGTCCAACAAGCTAACTTGTGAGCTTGCGTCGCTGGGTTGCACGACGCCATTGATACTCGTGAGCACACCGGGCTGCTCCAGAAACGAACCCACGCCTCTAATCGCGATATTACGATTGCCATAGTTCTCTCCAAAGTGCAGGCTTGGCACTGCATATTGAATCTGATTCATATTGCTGAGTCCCCTCGCAGAGAGGTCCTCTGCGCTCAGGGTCGTGATGGCGCTTGGCGTCTCCATAACGGTCGATTCACGCTTGAGGCCAGTCACAATGACCTCCTCGAGAACCGCTCCCACCGCAGCGTGCATAAAGGACAGGCTGGCTCCGCCAACAAGAATGTTGCACAAGTTAGTCTTAACGCTTCTCATGTTATTACCCTCCAATAGCATGCTGTCGCTATAGTTATTGTTATTTCGCTACATATATATAGTAGAATATCATTAAGTATAGGTATTTGATCAAACGAATTGCAAGGGCTAAATTTCGGGGCGTGATTTTGATAGGGGCACAACAGAAAGTGAACTCAGCCTGGCGGGTCGCCATGCTGCCTACCCGCAGCCCGTGATCCCCGCTGGGGGTCAGGACACTGGCCGCCGTCCACCTATTGTTATCGCTGGGGGATCCATAGCAGAAACAAATAAAGTTGAGGGTATTGCCCGTCTAACAGGCCGTAGGCTCTGACGCTAGCTCACAATTAGCCTGATGGCGACCGCCCTCGGGTTGTGTATCGCTTATCAAAACACTCAATCGCGATGATGCTGAAGATACTGTCTGCAGGTTAAAACGTTCCTGCCTCTCATTTCGTTCGCGACCGCGGCGAGTGACTGTGTTGCGCACGTGGCAGTACAGCTAAACATCTCACTGCATCACCCTCGATAAGCGTTCTGCCTATCTCAAACGAGCATAGGATCCGCCATATAAAAATCGGTTACGGCACTCTCGCCCAATACAGACTTATCCGACTCCACTTTCACAAGTTCATCTTGAACATGTAGACGAACCTTCTCTAACCTTCTCATCGATCTTGCAACGAATTGCCCATCCCCCAGGTCCAAGCTAAAGGTTTTTTCGCCGCGAACGGACGCGCTGATACTTTCAAACGCAAACACCTGATAATGGCGACGGGCATAATCGAATAATGGGTAAAGCGTATCGGGCAGTGCATCGTTGTTCAGCCATGCCGCACCTGGCTTTATGCCTGCATACACTCTGCTAACGTAGGCCTCCATGGTCGACTTGTAGTCGCCTAACCAATCCAAGGGCTCGGGATCCAATAGGA
This sequence comes from Luminiphilus sp., assembly GCA_029253085.1. Lineage (GTDB taxonomy): Bacteria > Pseudomonadota > Gammaproteobacteria > Pseudomonadales > Halieaceae > Luminiphilus. The sequence goes on from JAQXAF010000151.1 coordinate 1,883, forward strand.
AATGAGCCTTAAATGGACCGACTAACGCAAAGTCTGCTAAGCAAGCGCGATCGCCCAGCAAAAAGTCATGCCTTTTAAAGTGATCGACTAACAGCTCAAGCACCCGTTTAAAGTCTGCTTTAATCGCGTCGCTCTGATCCGGCCCTGCGCCCTGAACATCGCAAGCTGCCGAACCAAATTGACTGAACATGACTTGCCCAAAACTGTCTATTTGACCGCGCTCCTCATCAGTTATTTCCGCGTCAATGAACTTGTCCAACAGAATATTCATGCCAAACCGCTCTCCCGTAATCCCCAAATTCCGGGGGTAGCACCACCTAGAATGGAGCGCATGTCGGGGATACCAGTGATTAAAAAAATCTTCTAATACAAAACAGGCGCCTCGTTGAGCAGGGCCCTCAGGCAAAACGGGAACATCATTGAAGCGAGCGTGTAGCATGGGACCGATACTAATCGTATCGTTCATCATCCAGCCATCGGGTGTCGCTAAAATCGGGATAAAGTGGGTTCCAGCGCGGGCGTTTATGTCCGCTTCATTGTTACGACATTTAAGCTGCCACTCAAAAGGAATGCCTTGGTAGCGCAATTGGGACTCAAGCTTGCGCGTAAACATACTCAGTTCCTGTCCGATTAATGTATATCGTCCTCGATACATTTAACGTTCTCCCAACCTGTGACTTTATCGAAATTACGGGTGCTTGCTCCGCAGTTACTGACACCCTCGCTTAGCATCAGTCCGCTGCCATCCTTGACGGTCAGATAACTCGCATACCCCTGCCAGTCATCGATGCCTATGGCCTGGATGTCTTTACATGCCCTGAAAATGCTTTTTCAACCTCTGCTATCACTTTCAAACTCTCATCCAACACAACCTTATTGGATCCCAACACATCTTTTTCAGTGTCCAGTCCGGCACAGCGTTTCATAGCAGCCTCATTACCACTCCACAACATACAAGCAACTAGTCTAGGCAAAGGGTATTTCTCGGGGTTCAAATCAAAATCTCTTGCAAGATATTCGGTCAGGATATCCTCATACCCCGAATAAATAATGAGGAGAAAATTGTCATCCATGAGTGACGAGGATGATCGCAATTGTTGACGCTTGTGGTCACCCAAACCCAGCGATGTCAATAAAGACACAGAATCTCTTATCCATTGTCGCCAAATTTGAAAAGCCGAAAGCGCCGGAAATTCCTTCTCGAATCTAGCTCGGCAGTCTCTGATCGTGATCTCCGCAGCAGCGATCGCCAACTCGCTCTTCGATTTAAAATGGCGGTATAAGGTTTGCACATGTAACCCCGCCTCCGCTGCCACCTGATCTAAAGTCGAATCTGTGTAGCCATTGCGCGAGAACAGCGTCGTCGCTGCCATCAACAACTTTTCTCGATTTAAATTTTTCTTTTTTGTTCGGATTGGGTACTGAACTGACATAGCAACTCTCTGAGTATGAACAATACAAAATATCGCTGAAAAATGGCTGCGGTACAGGGCCGCAACGAAGCCCCATAACCAAACTTACGACTCATTAGGCCCTCTGATAATAACCTAGCACTCAAATAAGAATGATGCGTCTAGGGTAGTTAGCACCAAGATGTCATATCTGACAACACTCCTGCAGTTAAGGTTGCTAGGTAACATACCTCTGGTCACTCAGACCAGACGAAGCGGCGCAGGCTAAATGGGATCGCCACCTAAAACCGCCGGCGTTTCGCAATAAGCCTGCAAGATGTGCCGCTGATGCGCTTCAATCCGATGTGACAGCACCTCGGCGATGATAGGAATTTTTGAATTGGCTGCAAAGAACTTCAACATGCCTTGGTTTTGCTCTGTCGCCGGCATAATCTCCGGCGGCACGGCGGTAATTGACATACTCATCGTCGCCCAGTAGATGTCAGCGGCTGTCAGCGTTTCACCGACAAGATACCGCGAGCCATGCTCGGCTTGTTTTTCCAGACGTCGGTCGATTAACCCAGTTACCTCGGCGATCTTGGCTGGTGCAGTCAAACTCGCCGCATCGGTGTAACCATATTTTCGGCCCAAAGGACCATCATTCATAATTCGCATATTCCAAACGAGGCCGTCCTCACCAAGAACCACCGAACACAATCCAAACACTTCCACGCGCTGCTCGAAGTCTGCGGGAATCAACGCCGGACTGGTAGCACTGCCAATCCTCTCGGCTAACGCAAGTTGCTCAATCCAAACGTTTCTTGGCCTCTCGTCATTAACGAACATAGTCGGCAAGCTGCTTTGGCTAGTAAGCTCATAAAGCCGCTTTTGTCGGTCCTCTCCCGTCTTTTCGTCAACACCCATAAGCGGGTGCAGTGCTCTGATAATAGGAATCTCCTTAACGAAACAGATGTTTTTGAGGGCTTCAGCATAAAGCGCTTGTATGCCGGGAATGAAGGTTATTCGCACCCCCTCATTCATAGCCGCAGCCTCGTCTAATGTTATAAAAGATACGGCCATTCTTTTCTTCTTAATTTTGTCTCGGTGAGTTTTTTAGAACCTAATCTTACGAGTCAACCAGTCATCATGCTGTGCGGTCAATCATAAGTTGATACACGTTACTGTCTAACAAGTAGCCCTCGATAACCACGCGCGTGTAATAGCAACGAGAACAACTGCCCGCTAGAGCACTTGCCAGGCCGCAGACACACTTTCCACAGTAGTGAAAACACCTAAATCACTTGGCGTTGAAAGAGGGACGACCACAGGATGGTAAAAAACCAGTTTCTAAAAGATACATGGTGGAGCCAGACGGGATCGAACCGACGACCTCAACACTGCCAGTGTTGCGCTCTCCCAACTGAGCTATGGCCCCACAGAACCCTCAGAGAACCTGAAGGAGGCGCATGCTAGTAATATAGCCGTGCTGTGTCAACTTAACGGCGAAAACTCCTCTAATCCCGGAGTATCGGTTATGCTTTAGCCTCAAAAGAAAGCCCGAACGCTAATGCTTTTGGCGCCCCTGTTTACAACACCTCATGGAGCTATACCTATGTATCCCAAAGTTCTACTTGCCCTCTCCGGGATTATTTTTCTCGCCTACGGCATCGTGTGCTGGGTCGACCCGGAAATACCCGCGAAACAAGCCGGCTTATTCATTGCCACCCATAACGGGTATGCGGAAATGGCGGCTATGTACGGTGGCTTACAAGGCAGCTTTGGCGCCATATTGATCGCCTCTGCCTTTATTAAAGGCTACGTGCGCCCCGGTCTGTGGCTCATTCTCATTTGCATTGGCACCCTGGCCGCCGCTCGAGGCAGCGTTGCTTTAAGCGACCTCGACTCGAGCTTTCAAGTGGCCAACAGCTCACTGGGTATTGACATGAGTTCGAGCTTCACCGCCTACACTTGGGGTGCATTGGCGTTTGAAGTCTTCATCGCCATCTGGGCTGGCATTTCGCTGCTCAAGACGCGCTAAGGCTTGCGAATTCCTTTTCTAGCCGCTTAGCGGCTTTTTTGGAGACGCCGCCCAAGACATCAATGGCCGACCGCAGTCTTGCTCGGGCCATATCGGGCCCTAAAATGGCCATGGAATCGGGCATTGAATAACCCGAATTGCCCCCGGCAATAGCCACAAATAATGGGGCAAATAGCACCTTGGGCTTGAGCTCCATGGCCGTCGACAGCGACTTTAGCGCTGCGAACAACGCGTCTCTGCTCCAGTCTTGCTGGGCTTCCAGGGTCCATAAAACAAATTGTAGGCATCGCACGGTGGCATCGGCGTCGCTATTGGCGCCGTTAAAATCTTCAGCGGTAATGGGCAATGCTCCGGACACTAAATAGGCCGACAAAGGAATGAAGTCTGACAAGACATTCATACGCGACTGGGCGTGGGGCAGTATTTTTTCCAGCATGTCCGCGTTGAGCGCCCAGTCTTGAAGCCGCTGACCCAACTGCGCCGTGGTTAAATCCTCACGAATCCAGAGACCGTTGAGCCAGTTTAGTTTTTCAACATCAAAAATAGGACCGCCCAAAGATACCCGCTGAATATCAAATACCTGCTCCATTTCTGTGAGCGTAAATTTCTCCCGCTCATCGGGCAT
>JAQXAF010000005.1 GCA_029253085.1 Luminiphilus sp.
GGCTTTCTGACGCGCTAGCAAGTTTGCTGGTGCTTTTTAAAATCTCAACATGCTACAGGCAGGGAGTATGCTGCAACGAGGGTAATGATATTTTTATTCGCCAGACTGTAGGTTAGGTAATAGCACGTGCAAGGATGACCTCTTTACGAAGTGGGGGTATTTTAAAAAGGACGCTTCACAGCGTAGTAGTCGAATCAGGGCAAAAAGGAGCACAAGGAGTGCAGTGACACATTGCGGTGGTTTAATAGCTGCCAATTTCGGGGTGAGCGTGGACACTCAGCCTGTGGTGCAAGGTTTAAAAATACGGCAATAAATTCTCGAAGCAGTCATCCCGGCGACCGCAACGAATAGGATTGTTGTAAATACGCTCCTCTAGGGGCAGGCCCGCATAGCGCTCATGGGTGTCCATGAGCTGGGCTACTCGCCAATGCCAGCGCAGCGCATCATTAAACCCCCATCCATATAGGCAAAGGCACAGTGCTACCGCCAAGAGTCGCACCGACGGGCCCTTACCACGCAGTCGATTACGAAAACGCCAAAGCCCAGCGAGAGCCACGCCGGTTACAACCAGTAAGTTGGCAACCGCGTTGGGAAACAACATGCCGTTGGCATGAATGCCTCGAACAATATTGTTGGAGTACCCCTGCCAAAGCGGCGGATTAGTCCAGTCTTCAAAAATTTGCTCGGCGACACCAAGTGCAGTGTAGGGACGCAGCTCAACACCTTTGAGTAAAAGAGGATCCCCGTCGTTGTCGTGATCCGTAGGGTCGCTGACGAAGCCAATCGCTAAATTAGTGATTTCACCGCGGTAGTTTTGATAGCCATAGGGCATGGCGACTTGAGTGACTTCATCCCAGCTACGATTGAGTTTCAGCCGATGGATATTGCCGGGGTCGCCGGCGACCTGCCAAAATACAAACGCATCAGACCACGTGGTGAGCCCTTCTATGTCAAATTTGATGAAGGGATAATCTTCAGCTTGAAAGCGGGTGCGCAACTCTAAAATAGCCGCGCCATCCTCGTACTCAGTAATAAGCGCAGCACCGTCCTGATAACCGCCGTTGCCAAAGCGCACCGGTACAAATTGATTCCCGGGGAACTGTTGCGCGGTGACGTTCTCTCGATCCATAAAGGGAACAAACTCGGGGTGCAGCGCGCGAAAGATAAAAACATAAGCCACGACCAAAACCACCGCAGCAGCACCAAAGGCCAGTGCAGCCTCCTTTAAAGCGGGGACCCACACAGGGGCAGGCGGTTGTGGCTCTGACGACGCTGTTACAGAAGCTTCAGCGTTGGCCGCTGATTCCGCGGTTTCATCATGTTCAGACTCAGGGTTATCGCTCATGGTTCTCAACAGCAAATGTGAGGCGCAATTTACGGCGCGAACTAGACATCAATGGCGTATCCTAGCGTAGCTGGGTAAATCCATGAATACTTAATATGCAAAGTCGCCGCGTATGGGTTGTTTCGGAGCTATGAAGTGAGAGAACCATCAGTATTAAAAGCTTGGGTATCGGCTCAAATAGCGACACTACCGAAATCTGATGGGCTGAAATCTAGCCAACCATTCAATCTCAAGACGCAGGAGCAGGAGCAGGAGCACGAATTTAGCTTCAGTTTAATCGCCGGTGACGCCAGCCCCAGAAAATATTATCGGGTGCTAGTTCCGCTTACTGGCGCTTTTCCTGCTCGAAACCTCATTGCAGTCGATGCCCCCAGCTCAGAGAAGACCCCCGAATTTCTACATATTCGCCAGCTATTTGAAACGGAGTCTATTCGCGTACCCGCCCTAATCGCCGCCGATGCCGAGGCGGGCTTTCTGCTGCTAGAGGATTTAGGCGATGACGTATTGCTGCCCGTTCTTAGTGAACATTCTGCAGGCGCTTGGTATGCCATGGCCCTCAACGCGTTAAATCAGTTAGCGGCAATACCTAATGCTACTGCAGCGTTACCGCTTTACGACGCCACAAAGCTACAGACCGAACTGGATTTATTTCGAGACTGGTTTGTGCCAAAGCTGCTGGGCATCAGCTGGACGACTGCGTTTGAACAGAGTTTTTCCGACCTTTCTCGGTGCCTTGTAGACAACGCGATTCAGCAACCCCAAGTGGTGGTGCATCGCGATTTTCACAGCCGAAACCTTATGGTGGTGCAAAACGAGGAGTTGGCCGTCATCGATTTTCAGGACGCTGTGCTCGGGCCCATCACCTACGACCCCGTCTCGTTGTTGAAAGATTGCTATGTACACTGGCCTAGGCGGCAGCAGCTGTCTTGGTTACTCGATCATAAGCGGCTCTTAACTGAGCAGCATCGGCTGGAAGCTGTAGGCGATAACACCTTTGTAATGTGGTTCGACCTCATGGGTTTGCAGCGCCACATTAAAGTGCTGGGTATCTTTGCCCGGCTGAGTTTGCGCGATGGCAAGCCCGCCTATCTCAATGACTTGCCGCTGGTACTCGCCTATGTCGAGGAGGTGCTCGCCATTTATGCTCCTTCAATCGACGCGGTCGCTGCCTTCCGCACGCTGTTCGATGAGCAGGTGCTTCCCGTTTGCCAACATCAGAGTTGGTACCGCCAAGTGAAGCTTACGTGAAAGCCATGATTTTAGCGGCGGGGTTAGGCAGACGCATGCTACCCCTAACCCAAAATACGCCCAAGCCCCTCTTAGAAGTGGCTGGGAAGCCTTTGCTGGAACACCATATTCTCAATTTGAGCACGGCGGGCATCACCGAGCTTGTGATCAACGCCGCCTACTTGGCCGATCAAATCATTGCCTTTTGTGGCGATGGCAGCCGTTGGGGGGTGAAGATTCGAGTTTCGGTGGAGTCAGAACCTTTGGAGACCGCAGGCGGCATCATTAAGGCGCTGCCGTTGCTAGGAGACACCCCATTTCTTGTCGTCAACAGCGACATTTGGTGCCCTTTTCCCTTCGATCGGTTAATCGAGTGTGCGCCTTTGGAGGGGGGCGCGCATTTAATATTGGTGCCCAACCCGCCTCATCATGCCGATGGCGACTTTAGTCTGGAACAGGGGTGTGTTCGTGTCAAAAGCCAAATCGCCTTTACCTACAGTGGTATTGGTATTTACCACCCACAGTTCTTCCAGGGCTTCTCGTCAGCTAAACGGCCGGTCAAGCAACCCTTAAAGCCACTTTTAGATGCGGCAATCACTGCAGGTAAGGTTACTGGTGAGCTGCATACAGGGACTTGGATCGATGTGGGTACACCCCAGCGGTTACAGGCCCTTAATGAGGCCCGTCAGACCGCCGCGCCATTGAACGGCCGTTAAATGCCAAGTTTGGCGCTTCTGCCTCAATGGCCAATAAACGTTTCGTTGCTAATATTTAACTAACGCAGTGCAACCTAACTCAAATTCTTGCAAATTACGGATATTTTTATGTCACTGTGTCTTCTTTCTGAGGTTTCTGTCGCAATTTGCGAATTATAAGCAGGCCTGTTTTGCGATAAATTGATATGTAAGCGTTGTGAATGATGGCGTAATCAGCCTAAAGGCTGGCGGATATTGCACAGTTATTATCTATAGGTCGCCACAAAATAGAGACATGAAGTCGCTAAATAAATGAGAAGGGTCTGCTATGAGAGACTTAATACCTCGAGCCAGGGATGGCTTTTAAACGAACAGTTAATCTCGCTAAACGGCGTAAAGGCGCTGCGCGCTGCGGTCTTGCGCTGCTGGCTGCTTGCCTATTGGTTGGCGGCGCTGGAGTTCAGGCCGGCCCACACGACGCATTTGGTGGGTTGCTGGGCGTGGTTAGCCAGGCAAGGTCGGGGGCTGTTGATACAGAAACCGATGGTGAAGATGCGGCTGGGGCCTGTGCCACTGCAAACAGTTGTTACATCAGCGAAGTTGAGCCCGTGGTTCAGGAAAGCTGCGCGATGTGCCATCAGCAGGGGCTAACGGCCGATCAGCAAGGTGCGCGTCTCCTATTTACTGACGACCCCGCCAAAAATCACGCCGCCCTTGAAACCTTTGTGACCTCCGATGGTGTCGGTGCAGATTGGTTGTTGGGCAAGATTGTCGGCGACTTTGGGCATGGCGGTGGCCCAGTTTTGGCACAGGGTAGCAATAGCTATTGGGCTTTTGCTGACTATCTCACCTTACTAGTGGGTGCCAATACCGATGATGGGAG
>JAQXAF010000017.1 GCA_029253085.1 Luminiphilus sp.
TTTTTGCCTTGAGTCACGTTGAACTTGGCATGGCGCACCCAGTCACGAATCGTACCTTCGTTCATGAGGGTATACCCCGCCACATGCGTCATCGCCTTTTCTTGAGGTATGCGATGACCCGATTTGCCGATCACCATCACAATTTCCCCCTCATAATCAAGCTGAGGACTCTCCGGCGGACGCCAAAGACTTTGTCCACTTCCGGTAAACGACTCTTGTCCCCTCATAAACAGGCTAGGCCACTCAGGATCGGGGGTCTGGTCTTTGTACTCGGCATTTCGATTGGCGTAGTTGACTCCGATACAAATAATTTTGGGTCCACAGACCACAGGTGGCATCAGCACCGTGTCGGTCACAGAGAGGTCTGATGAGTGTTGGTCAGCAAGCTCTGAAAGAGAGGCAATGCCTTTGCCGCTTACCAGCCTCTCCAAGACTGAGCCGCCATAACGCGCCCCCAAGTCCACGATACCGACGCCATCAGTGGTCACGCCCCAAGAGGCCTTCTCCCCCACCCTAAAACTTACCGCTCGAATCGTCATTTTTATATCACCGGGTTTTTAATGGTTTCTACAGGTACAGGAAAGGTCTTTCTTTCCTCTGCAATGCGCTCAAACCAAACTCGCCTAAATTGCGCCAACGCATTGTCACTCGCCAAACCACGGGGCTGAAAATCCCCATGGGCCTCCAGCAACTGCTGCTGAGCTTCAATGATAACTTTATCTTCAAAAAAGCCATCAAACATCGCTGATTTAAGCGTCTCCCCTGCATCGTTGTCACCTTTACGAAAGTTGCGCAGGTACTCCCAGAAAAAATGCGAGGAGTTTCTTGTTTCGGGCGTCATGTATTGGCAGTTGCGGAACTCCAATAACTCGGGCTGTTGCGCCTCTTGATCCCAGCCCTCGGGCCCAAATTGCGTGTCCATGAGAAAGATGCCGGGGGTGTACATACGCACAAAGTTTCGTCGGTCCACAATCCTATCAGCAGGCCACGGCGTAATTTTCTGCAGATATGGCGGTTGCTCACTGCCCCGATGCCAACGCTCGAACTCGAAGCCGTTATCGAGCTTGTCTACGTGCTGAGCCGATTCCGTGGCGTAATCTTCCGATCCCCCCAAAGTCGACGTATGCACGAAAGCCAAATGGGAAAAGTCGGCGAGGTTATCGACGATGAGCATCCAATTGGCGTCGTAGTGTAAGTAACAGCGATTGGGGAGCCCGCACCATTCCGGATCATCCAACGGCTCAAAGTGTGGAATATCGTCTGAATTGGCCTTATCGGGTTCTCCCATCCAGATCCAAAGCATGCCCCCTCGATCAACCAAGGGGTAACTGTGTACCCGGTGGTTAGTGCTGATCTTTGCCTGCCCGGGGATTTCAACGCATTGGCCCGACGGGTCGTACTTCATACCGTGATACATGCACCGTAAACAGTCGCCCTCGATACGGCCCATCGACAGCGGTGCCGATCGGTGACAGCAACGATTATCCAAAGCGACGTAAACGCCTGATTCATTTTTGTAGATGACAATTGGCTTTTCTAGCAAGGTACGAGAAAAGGGTTTACCGTCGTCAATTTCACTCGTCCAGGCTGCGGCGTACCAGCAGTTGTACAAGAACCAATCTTCCGCTCCACGCATCGACCCATCACTCCCAATGCCTTCCAACAACAATTAGTTTGCCTGAGATCTCTCAAACCTTTAAGCAATCGGATTTAAATAACGGTGCAACCAACAACTTATTGCTAATCTATGTTGTTGGCTTAGACCATAGTAGGTAACATGTTACCCAATAAGACCACCCTTGCGCCAGTGCTGGAGCTAACCATGCCACCTAACACCACGTACGCCGACAATAAAGCCAGAGCAGCCGATTATTTGTCGCGTTTCAGCCTGAAACCTACCGGCCATTTTATCAATGGAAAATGGGATACTTCAGAGGGACAGCAGACCTTTACTAACCTCGATCCCGCCACCAATCAACCCCTGGGGGAAATCGTCGCGGGCACCGACGCAGACATGGATCGCGCCTGCGAAGCGGCTGCAGAGGCCTTTCCAGAATGGTCGGCTATGCCTGGCGCTGCGCGTAAGAAGTGCCTCCATCATTTTGCTGACTTAATAGAGCTCCGAGCAGACGAAATTGCACTTGTCGAGTCTTCCGATTGTGGCCAGGCCATCCGATTTATGAAGCAAGCAGCCATTCGAGGCGCCGCTAACTTCCGCTTTTTTGCTGATAAAGCACCGGAAGCACGCAATGGTCAATCGTTGTTTCAACCCGATCACACCAACTTCACCCTGCGAAGCCCCATTGGTCCCGTGGGTATCATTACGCCTTGGAACACCCCTTTTATGCTGGCCACCTGGAAAACAGCACCTGCACTCGCCGCAGGCTGTACCGTAGTCCATAAACCCGCCGAACTCAGCCCACTATCGGCGCACTTGCTGGCAGAAATAAGCGCGGAAGCCGGTATTCCTCCCGGTGTTTGGAACACGGTGCAGGGATTTGGGGAAACCGTGGGACGACGGCTTTGCGAGCACCCCGCCATTAAAGCACTTGCGCTCGTGGGCGAAACCCGCACAGGAAGCCAAATTTTGCGCCAAGGCGCCGACACCATCAAACGTGTCCATTTAGAGCTGGGTGGTAAAAATCCTGTCATTGTTTTTGACGATGCCGACTATGAGCGGGCTTTAGATGCTGTGGTCTTCATGATTTTCAGTCTTAATGGGCAGCGTTGTACCTCCAGCTCGAGACTGCTGATTCAAAATAGTATTCGAGAGCGTTTTTTAGAAGATCTCTGCAGGCGCGTTGACACACTAGTCGTAGGCCCCCCATTGGATCCAGCAACAGAGATAGGCCCTCTAATTCATACCGGGCATCTTGAAAAAGTTATGCACTATGTGCGCGCTGCCACAGAGGATGGTGCGACTGTTGCCTCAGGGGGTAAGCGGCGAGATGACCTGGGAACCGGGAACTATGTGTCTCCTACCTTGTTTGTTGATGCCAACAACACCATGCGCATTGCAAGGGAGGAAATTTTTGGGCCGGTACTCACCGCCATCGGATTCGATACCGAAGCCGAAGCCATCGCCCTTGCCAATGACACCGACTTTGGACTTGCAGGTTATATTTGGACCCGTGATACAGGGCGAGCTATGCGGCTGGCACAACACATTGAAGCGGGAATGCTTTGGGTTAATTCCGAAAATAATCGAAACCTGCCCTCGCCCTTTGGCGGCATGAAAATGAGTGGCATGGGCCGTGATGGCGGCGACTATAGCTTCGACTTTTACATGGAAACGAAAAATGTTTGTGTCGCTCATGACACTCACAGTATCCCCGTATTGGGACAACGAACTTAAGGAATTAGGTCTATGGGCAGTATTGCCTTCGCTGCAAAAATAACCCACGTTCCCTCGATGTACCTGTCGGAAATGGATGGACCGCACAAGGGATGTCGCGACGCCGCCATTGCCGGGCACCATGAAATTGCAAGGCGCTGTCGTAAACTGGACGTGGATACCATCGTGGTCTTTGACACACACTGGCTGGTGAATTCGGGTTACCACATTAACAACGCCCCACACTTTCAGGGCGTGTATACCAGCAATGAATTACCACACTTTATTAGAAATATGCCCTACGAATACGCCGGCAACACCGCTTTGGGGGATATTATTGCTGAAGGCTGTAACCAAGCGGGGGTGCACACTCGAGCTCACTGCGATACAACCCTCGCTCTTGAGTACGGCACCTTGGTACCCATGCGCTACATGAACCCAGACCGCCACTTTAAAGTGGTCTCTATTTCGGCCATGTGTCAGGTTCATGACCTAGAGGAAAGCGGGCGCTTGGGCGCTGCCGTAAGAGCAAGCGTAGAACAACACTATGACGGCAAGGTCGCCTTACTGGCATCTGGCTCACTCTCCCATCGCTTCGCACAAAATGGCGTATCGGAGCATTACCTGCACCGTGTTTGGTCACCCATGATGGAACGCTTGGATCGGGAGGTCGTTCAAATGTGGGAACAAGGTGAATGGCAGGAGTTCGTCGCTATGCTCCCCGAATACGCTGATAAGTGTCATGGAGAGGGATTCATGCACGATACCGCGATGTTGCTTGGTGCACTGGGCTGGGATAAGTATCAGGGCAAGGTCGAAGTATTGACACCCTACTTTGGCAGCTCGGGCACTGGGCAAATCAATGCAGCTTTTCCACTCCATTAGACCTTAATCGAGCGCCATCAACATGCCACACTTTATCGTTGAGTATTCAAATAACCTTCCAGAGGAGACTCTAAAGATTCCCGTTTTACTGGAGACCCTGATTGACACTGCCGTAGAAACCGGGCTTTTTCCAATCGCCGGATTTCGAGCACGGGCTTATCGTGCTGATCATCAGCGCGTTGGACATGGTGATGCCGCCAACGCCTTTGTGCATGTCGCCATGAACATTGGTCAGGGTCGCAGCGAACAGGATCGCCAAAAAGCTGGTGAAACGGTTTTTGAAGCGCTAAAAAACCACATGCTGTTACTTTTGAAGACCCACAAAATTGCGTTGTCCTTTGAAATGCGAGAAATCGACACCGTGAAGTTCAACTTCAAAAACACCTGAGGATGCCCATGCTAGATTCAATAGCCATAGGACATGCAGCCGCCGCACTTTTTGAGGCCGAAAAAGCGCGTCAACAAATTAAACCTCTCACGCTCACTTATCCCGATATGACTATGGATGATGCCTACGCAGTGCAGCGTGCTTGGGTAGATCGAAAAGTCGCCGATGGTGACCGAATCACAGGCTACAAGATCGGTCTAACATCACGGGCCATGCAAAACGCCATGAACATCACCACCCCGGACTTTGGGGTCTTACTCGAAAGTATGTATTTTGCCAATAACAGTACCGTGGTCGCGGGGAATTTCTGCGACCCCAGAATCGAAGTAGAACTCGCCTTCGTCATGAAAAAACCGCTATTTGGCGATGACGTCACCATTGAGCAAGTGCTTGATGCCACCGACTACGTAGTGCCCTCCCTCGAGCTAATCGCGGCGCGCAGCTTTCGCACCGACCCAGAATCGGGATACACCCGAAAGGTCTTCGATACCATTGCCGACAACGCGGCCAACGCCGGGTATATTGTCGGTGACGAGCGATTTGCTCCTGAGGACATTGACCTCCGCTGGTCGGGGGCCATTCTTTATGTGAACGGCGAAGTTGAAGAAACCGGGCTCGCCGCCGGCGTGCAAGACCACCCCGCAAAGGGGATTTGCTGGGTTTGTAAGCGCTTTGCATCTCACGGCGTCGGGTTAGAGCCGGGGCAGTTGGTACTCAGCGGTTCATTCACGCGCCCAGTAGTGGCAAAAGCTGGCGATAAAATGACCTGTGATTACGGGCCGCTAGGGACTATCGACGTTACTTTCATCTAGGAATTTGATCATGAATCTGCCACGTAACTTGTTTCTAGAGCAACTCGAAAGAGGCGATACTCTGTGGGGCTGCTGGCTGGGTTTGCCCGACCCCAACGTCGCTGAAATTGCGGCCAATGCTGGCTTTGATTGGCTGCTCATAGACCACGAACATGCACCCTTCGAACTGAGCGACGTGATGGCACACCTGCGGGCTATGGCGCCCTACCCCGTCGCACCCATAGTTCGCCCCGTTAATGGTGACCCTGCTCTGCTCAAGAAATTCTTGGAGATGGGCGTACAGACGTTCATCGTTCCCATGATTGATACGCCCGAGCAAGCACAAGCTTGCGTCGATGCCGTCTACTACCCGCCAAAGGGTCGCAGAGGTGTAGGGACCGCTTTGGCCCGCGCCTCCCATTGGAACCAAGTACCCGATTACCTGCACAATGCCAATGGCGAAATTTGTCTCATCGTGCAAGCTGAAACCGTCACCGCTCTGGAGAACCTAGATGCAATTTTAGCGGGGGAAAATGTACACGGGGTCTTCATTGGCCCTTCTGACCTTGCAGCCTCTATGGGCAAGATTGGTCAGGGAAATGATTCTGAACTTATCGCCCGCTGTATCGAAGCCATCAAAAAAATTAAAGCCGCCGGCAAAATTGCTGGCATCCTCACGGCCCACGAAGAATTGATACAACAAAGCGCCGAGGCTGGCGCTGATTTCATAGGAATAGGCGTTGATACCCTACTTTTGGGGGAGGCTCTGAGACAGCGAGCTGCTAGTCGGCTCTAATTTTTTTGTCTCTATACGTTGTTGTCACCCCCTATAAGCGGCTATAAACACGACCTGCCCTTTCCTTCATCTTTTGGTGTTTTAACCAAACGAGGTATGCATGAACTTTGAGTTCTCAGAAGAACAACTAATGCTGCGTGAGCAGGCCCGAGGCTTTTTGTCGCAGCACTGCCCTCCTACCCGAGTTCGCGAGGTCTTTGATGGCGA
>JAQXAF010000024.1 GCA_029253085.1 Luminiphilus sp.
ATAAAGATTATCTCCAAAAGGTCTGGCAGACAGCATAAACGTATCGAAGCGGTTGATGCAGCTGTATTGATAGCGACCCTACTCTACTAACATCTTCAGCCCCCAACATGGGTTGGCTACCAAAAACTTATTGGGCCGCAATCTCCAACTGGGTTGCCACAACGGTTTGATGCGCTCCTCGTCCATAAACACACATTCTTTCCATACACCTGAGACCGTTGGCAACTCCGAAGAACCTGATCTTTGTCTGCTTTAAGCAAAGGGCAAGCGCTCTTTGCTAGAGAGCATCCCTTGCTCTTGCCTCAATCAATGGCCATGATCATCGTGTGGCCCTTTCCAAAAAGACCTATAGGAGCTTGTTTCAATGCCCATCAGTTCTTTAGAACCCTCGGTAGAAGCTGCAACGGCGATCGAAGTACTACGTCGTGATGGCGCAGTGATTATTAAACATCTCGCCGAGCCTGAACTCATCCGTTCTGTGAGCGCAGAATTACGAAATAGGTTTGATGCCGACCGAGGAACCGACCACTCGGGTTTCGATGGCTCTTTAACCTTGCGCTGCTCCGCGTCGTTGCTACGAGCTGCACCCAGTGCAGCCGATCTGATGGACCACGACATGCTCATTGCCATCGCAGACGCGATACTGCTGCCCCACTGCGCCACCTATCAACTGGGGAGCATGACCGGCATTGAAATTCGCCCTGGTGAAAAAGCGCAACCCTTACACCGCGATGACTCGCTTTACCCCATAGAAATATCAGGACTGGAACTTCAAATTGGCGTTATGTGGGCGTTAGATGATTTTACTGAAGAAAATGGAGGCACTCGCGTGGTCCCGTATAGCCATCGCTTTATGCGGTCTTGGCATCTGCCCGATCTTTCAGCATGGGAGTCTACAGTGATGCCTGCTGGCTCTGCTCTATTCTATCTTGGATCCACCTGGCACGGTGGCGGCGCCAATAACAGCACGGCACCTCGCGCCGGCCTAATTAATACTTATTCACTTGGCTGGCTGCGACAGGAATCGAACCACTATCTCGAGATACCTTCTAGTACCGCCATGCAATTCACCCCTCGTCAACGCGCACTGCTGGGCTATACAGCCCATGGGTGTGGTGACGATAGCATTGGTAAATATGATGGTAACGACTGTCCTGCCTGGCTAGATACCCCACCAGAACCTGCTTGGCGTGACGAACGTGGCCAGGTTGGAACTGCAGACAATGTGCAAGCTCAGGCTGGCGACTAGCGGTCGCACTACCGGCGAGTGAGGTAACGATAGACCGGCCAAGCGATTAGTATCATCGCGAGGGCATAGAGTGCGGTCTGGCGCTCTGCGTAAGCTTGAAACGCCGTAATTACCGACCAGCCCAGCAAACACAAATACGTGCTGTAAGGGTGCGCCCAGGCTAGATAGGGGCGAGCCACATTGGGCTCTGTTTTCTTCAAAATTAAAACCCCAACAATGAGCGCCAAATACAGCGGCACATAAAAAAATATCGAAAGCAGCAGCAGAAAGTCGAAGCCGCCAATCAAAATTAGAGCGACCACGACCAACCAGGTAATAAGCACAGCAAAGATCGGATTACCTCCTCGCCCTTGCTTGCCTACTTGCTTTGACGCCAGACCATCAACCGCGAGTGCCTGTAATATTCTTGAGCCACTCATGTATTCTAAATTTTGATGGCTGAGCAGGATGAGGATAGCTGCAACAACAATTAGATCGCCCGCCAAGGGGAAATTTACGAACTCTAATGCTGTTGCTAGTGCTAGCTCACTGCCCGCGAGTGGCGTTAACCCCGTGCTGTGCACCAGTGCGAAATTAATCAGCATGTATAGGCCAATGACAACCACCAGCCCCTTTATACTAGCTCTCGCAGCGGCACCAGCCCCTCCTTGTATTTCACCATTGAAATACGAAGCATAGATCCAGCCATCGTAAGTAAAAATAATAGCCGCTATGACAATGCTCCACTCACTAAGAGGGGTATCTGAGGTCTGCCAGGGAATGACCTCAGCGCTGATTCCAGGGGCCACTAGTAACGCTAGGGACAGTACAACAATGATGAGACCAATCGCAGAGGTTGCAACTTCCTGAATGATGGCACCAAAGGAAATCCCCTTGAGCTGGATTGCGGCAAATACACTCGTCACTGCAATCGCAAGTAGCACGCGCCATTCTTCAGCTTGCGGGATCAAAATAGCCATGAAAGTGACAATCACTACGGCCTTTAACGCGAGATCTGCTGCGAAACTCAACCAATCGATCCAACCCAAAACGAAGCCGGCAAAAGGCCCATAAGCACGGCGCACCAAAGCATAGGTGCCACCGGATCGGGGAGTCATACCTAGTAATTCGGCCACAACAGAGGTGGTGAGCAAAACAAAAAGACCGGAAAAAAACCACAGCCCCAGATACAGGGTAGGCTCCGGGATCGCTTGGGCGATTTCTCCGGGCCCGCGTAAAATCCCCAAACCAATGACACCGCCGACCGTCACGGCCAGAACAAACCGAGAGG
The DNA here is from genome assembly GCA_029253085.1 of Luminiphilus sp. Taxonomy (GTDB): domain Bacteria; phylum Pseudomonadota; class Gammaproteobacteria; order Pseudomonadales; family Halieaceae; genus Luminiphilus. Next base: position 2,520 of record JAQXAF010000024.1, read on the forward strand.
GTAGCTTTCTCACTGCGGGGTTATCACTCACAAATAAACTGGCATTTACGACTCGCTTTAATCAGGTGCTGCCTCACCATAGAGTACAAGCACTCTCCGCGTCGCGGTATTTATTTAAGCATCAGGTTCATCTGCGCTGCGAATTCTCGCCTGACGCTCTTCCTCTTCCTCAAATGCTGCCTTGATCTCCAACAATACGCTATCGACGTCTGCAGACGTTTGGTCGTCCTCAAAGTACCCGGTTAATTGGATCTCTGGATGCAACTCGCCCTCTTCATACAGCGCCCACATTTCTTTAGCGAATTGAGTGTTGAGCAGCTCGGGTGCTGAGAGTCCGTAATAAGCCGTCATATTATTGACGTCGCGCTCTAACATGGATTTGGCGTGGTTGTTAGCAGCTGCATCTACCGCCTGAGGAAGATCGATAATGACAGGCCCATAGTCATCCACCAGCACGTTAAATTCAGAGAGGTCACCATGCACCAGACCTGCACACAACATTTTGACAACATAGCCCATCATGACTTCGTGATCTTCTAGCGCCTGTTCACGGGTTAGCAATACATCGTTGAGGCGTGGCGCGACTTCGCCATCCTCCGTAGTGACAAGCTCCATAAGTAAGACGCCGTCAAAACAACCGTAAGGCGTCGGCACACGAACACCAGCACGGTCCAATTTATACAGCGCGTCGACCTCAGCATTGTGCCAAGCCTCTTCCTGCTGTTTGCGCCCGTATTTTGACCGCTTTTCCATCGCCCGCTGACGCCGGCTATTGCGACCCTTGCGCCCTTCCTGATACTCGACCGCCTGTTTAAAGCTGCGCTTCGCCGCTTCTTTGTAAACTTTAGCGCAGCGAATTTCGCTCCCACAACGGACCACATAAACCGTAGCTTCTTTACCGCTCATTAACTGGCGCAGCACTTCATCGACAACCCCATCTTCAACTAAGGGGATAATGCGTTTAGGGATTTTCATGGGACGGTCGGACAGCACCAAATTTAGTGAACATTGCATCGTCGGCCACGCCGACGGGTTAATTAATTCGCGCGATTCTAGAGGACCAAGCCCCAAGACGCTCAACATACCACCGCTTTGCTGCTGTCTCAGCCACGAGGCGTCAATGGCATGTCCGTACAGCAGTATACGTCTCAAATTTTCGCCAGCTTACTCAAACAGCCCGCTCGCGGAGTTTACAGCATAAATTGAAAATAGCCCTGATACGTGAATGTAAATGACAGCCGCGGCACTGCGGACTTTATTCTGGGCTTACGACATTACACCGCTGACAGTTTCGTCATTAAATTTGGGCCAAAAAAACAATGAATTTAGAGACTTAAGCTCACGCCACAGCTAAAGTAATTCTGGGGGCAGGCATCTCGTTTACTCAATGCATTGACCCCACCATCAGGGTTTTATTAATGGACAGGTGCTGACCTAATGAATTCAGTGATTCAACAACTTACCCAAAGTCTGCGCGATGTGCAGGTGCTCAGCGGTGATTCACTCATTGAGCGCGCCACCAGCTTCTGGGACGGCGAACCCACACGCACGACCGCCATCGTTTATCCCCGCACCACAGCTGAAGTCAGTCAGGTGATGGCCATTTGTCACAGCAACAAGCAACCTGTCGTAGTGCAGGGTGGCTTGACTAGCTGCGTCGCGGGAGCTGTGTCGAAAGATGATTCCGACTGCGCATACCGGTGGCTCTAACTCGGCGGTGTTTTAACAATGTGGCTGAAGAAGATATAAGGAACTTAAGCATCAGAAAACCATAAGGTTAAGTTTCCCATGCAACTAAATTCAACCGCAAAATAGCTGAGAAAACACGAGCATAAAAATGCTAAAGAAAGCTGCCCTAGTGATCACCGTGGTATTGCTCATAAGTCTTGGCGTCATAACGACTAGAGTACTGCTTCCTTTACAAGCATCGGCCGAGAGAAACGGGCCCGGCACCGCTGCTCGAGATTTCGCCCTGCAAGACAACAACCGATTGGCTCTGCCGCGTGCACAGAGCCACGTTTACCAACCCGCCCCCAATCCCGATAAAAATTTGTATTGGGGCGAACTACATATTCACACTCGTGAGAGTTTCGATGCCACGTTGTTTGGCAATACACTGAGCGTGGAAGACGCCTACCGGTTCGCAAGAGGGGAAATTCTTAAGAGTGCAGGCGGCGAAGTAATGCAGCTGAGTCGCCCTTTGGACTTTGTGGCAATCACTGATCATGCCGAGGGCTTTGGTACGCGCACCCATTGCCAAGACGCTGGACTCTCGTTTTCCGAGCGCGCGGCCTGTTGGCTGGTGAATGAACCCAACCCAATAATTTTTAAGTTACTGGTTGATCGAATTCGAGGCGCTGGGGTCCCAGGAGACCCCTCCCTACCAGCAGGGGTGTACCAGCAGAAGCAACGCAATGCGCTCAAACCCACATCGTTTCCTACCTGCAGATTTGGTGATGGAAGCCTTGAACGCTGCAAAAAGAATGCCCTAAATGATTGGTCTGGGTATGTAGACCTCGCCAATCAATACAATGCGCCCGGGAAGCTAACAACGCTTATTGGCTACGAATTTTCCCCGAGCCTACCGGCTCAAGGTAAACACCATCGAAACATCATTTTTCGTACCGCAACTGTACCTGAGCGTGCCATCTCAAGCTTCGACGTGCCCAATGCCCTAGAGCTTTGGAGGGGGCTTGAAGCCGCCTGCAGCGGAGATTGCGATTTCCTCACAATGCCCCACAATTCCAATAAGGCATGGGGCCTCACCTACTCACCATTCACCTGGGATGGAAAAGCCTATACCGAGAGTGATTGGCGACTTCGTCAAAAGCGCGAACCACTGGTTGAATTATTTCAGGTAAAAGGCGCACAAGAATGCGCTTTAGGCGTCGGCGCCACCGACGAAGAATGCGCTTTTGAACAGGTCCTAGATCCATGTCAACCGGGGGAAACAACCGGCTGCGCTTTTAAAACGGGATTCGTTCGGCAAGGCCTTAAAGTCGGCCTGGAACTCGAACAGAGCTTGGGTTTTAATCCATTGCAGACGGGTTTTATTGCCGCTACAGACAGCCACAACTCAAACCCTGGTGATGTAGAAGAGTGGGATTTTCCCGGCGCAGTGGGCGCAGTCACATCTTCCGCAACACGGCGTTTACGCTACAACTCAGAGAGCGCCGACTATAAGTCGACGCTTAAATTTCATACATCCGGAGGGCTAGCGGCCGTGTGGGCCCCAGAAAATACTCGTGAAGCTGTTTT
>JAQXAF010000027.1 GCA_029253085.1 Luminiphilus sp.
TTTCACGTTGCCAACAGCTATGAGACTGATGAAAACACCGTGGTTATCGATGCGGCCGTGTATGAAACCATGTTCGCCCATGGCCCTGACGGTCCCAACGGTCAGCCGATGGGTTTAGAGCGCTGGGAAATAGACCTGAGTACACGGCAAGTGACCCGCAGCACCCTTGATGCCGCTCCTCAGGAATTTCCCCGGGTAGACGAGCGTTTCTTCGGTCAGTCTTATCAGCACACTTGGACGGTAGGTTTGCCAAGTTCGCCCGTTTCCAATTTTGCTCAGCCCAACAGTCTATTTCACCATAATCTGAGCACCGGCCAACGACAGGAGTATTCGTTTGGCCCCGAGGATATTGGCGGCGAGTTTGTTTTTGTTCCCGGTGCTGATGGAGCTGCGGAGGGCGAGGGGTGGTTGCTAGGCTATGTAATCAACACGAAAACCGACACCACTGAGCTTCGTATCTTGAATGCTCAGGCTATCGCCGATGGCCCCGTTGCCTGCATTCACATCCCGCACCGAATACCTCCGGGATTTCATGGCAACTGGATAGGCGATTTGTAGCGCTGTAAAAATTCAGACGAGTGAGCTTCAGCTGTGCTCTTGTTCCTCGGTCCCGGAAATTTGGGGTCGCGGATCACAACATGTTATTGCTGCCCGCCCCAAAAACGCCCTGATCTGCGGCTAGGCGGTTTTGCGCCAAGATAATGCACATCAAGGTGAAGCGGGTTCAACGAATGTGGTGATTTCACCAAATGGCTTTTTCACTGTGGCGGCTCGGGGTACTTGGGCATCTGAAGCGGCGTACCCCACAACCATCAACACAAATGGTCGCTCGTTGCTGGGACGGCCCAAAATACGGTTCAGAAATTTCATGGGGCTGGGTGTGTGGGTGAGGGTGGCCAGGCCTGCGGTGTGCAAGGCGGAAATTAAAAACCCCGTGGCAATGCCGACCGATTCCGAAATGTAATAGTTTTTTCGTTTTTTACCGTTAGTGTCCACACCGTATCGCTCAGCAAATATAGCAATTAGCCAAGGGGCGGTTTCTAAAAAAGGCTTTTGGGCATCAGTACCCAAAGGACCAAGGTCCTGAAGCCAATTGTCACCGGCTTTGCCCTCGTAGAAGGCGCGTTCCTCGGTCTCGGCTGCGAGGCGAATTTCCCGCTTAATATTGGGATCTTGAATACATACAAAATGCCAGGGCTGGTGGTTGGCCCCAGATGGGGCGGTGCCGGCTGCACGAACAGCTGTTGCAATGATTTCCTTGGGAACTGGGTGATCAGAAAATTGTCGTATCGTTCGCCGGCTGCTCATATTCTCAAGATATTGATTGCTGCGCGCTAGCCCCTCAGCGGCGGTGAGCTGCGGTTTATTCGCAAGAGGAATTGGGTCGTAGTCAAAGTCCACGGATGGTTCCTTTTCGAGAAGTTTCTTTTTTTGCTGAGTCTTAATGATACCTACTGAAGTCAGCATAGTGCGCGTTTTAGCGCGAAGCTCCCACACCTATGAGGGTCAACGCTCGCTCCCCTAAGTTACATGCGGATGAACTGCCCGTCATTTTGACGCGTCGATGACATCTAAAAAAATGACAGAAAGCGGGGCACGATCAACGTGTCATAGCATTCCTGCCCCCCGCAGCACCTGCCGAAGACTTATCCAATTACCGATTATTTCATCGGTGGGGACGACTCACTGTGCGCCTTTATGGGTTTCGCCATTGATGCTTATTAATTGATTTTTATCGGGATTCGCACTTACCCGTGGTTTCCATAGACCGCTTTTGCAATTGCTGAAAAGTCGTTGGCGGGTAAAAAATAATCACCGTGATTGAACTCGGCAGGCATTGCTCGGTGCCCACTCCCTGCGTAGGGTAGGGCTGCATGAAATAGGGGCGACCCCCATGAACTACAACATCACCTTCACGCTTCTGAGCTGCCTGTTTTTTATGGGCTTGGTGGCATTTATTGCCTATCGCCAAACTCGCGGCGAGACTAATTCTGCGGAGGGTTACTTCTTGGCGGGTCGGGGTTTGGGTGCGCCGATTATTGCGGGATCGCTGTTACTGACCAATCTCTCTGCTGAGCAATTAATTGGACTAAATGGCTCGGCCTATGGCTTTAACCTTAGCAGTATGGCCTGGGAGGTCACGGCGGCGGTTGCGACTGTTTTTATGGCCTTTATCTTCCTACCTCGATATTTAGCCGGCGCTTTTACAACCCTCCCTGAGTTTTTAAATCAGCGGTTTGATGACGATGTCCGTCGAATGACGGTGATCCTGTTTATGCTCGGATACGGCTTGGTCACTATTCCCAGCGTGTTGTACTCGGGTTCTCTGGCTGTGATGAAGTTATTTGCCATTCCCGAACTGCTGGCCATCAACGATGAATGGGCCTTGCCTTTAACCGTGGTCGTGATTGGCGCCACCGGTGCCTTATACGCAATTTTTGGTGGGCTCAAGGCCGTTGCGGTATCTGACACGCTGAATGGCATTGGTCTGCTGATCATGGGCCTTGCAGTGCCACTATTGGGGCTGGCGCTGCTGGGTGAAGGCAGTGTGGTCAGCGGGCTCACGACGGTGGTCACTTCTGAAACGCAGAAACTTAATGCCATTGGTGGGTCGGACGACCCGACTCCCTTCGCCACGTTGTTCACGGGGATGGTTTTTGCGAACCTTTTTTATTGGTGTGCGAATCAGTATGTGATTCAGCGTACCTTGGCGGCGCGAAATCTAGCAGAGGGCCAAAAAGGGGTATTACTGTCGGGTTTTTTTAAAGTGCTTGTACCTTTTCTAATGATGCTACCCGGTGTCATTGCGTATCATTTATACGGTTCTGAGTTGGCATCGATCGATCTTGCCTACCCGCAGCTGGTTCGCGATGTTTTGCCCAACTACGCGTGGGGCTTTTTTTTAGCCGTGTTGTTGGGTGCGGTGTTCAGCTCTTTTAATTCATTATTGAACAGCGCAGCCACGTTATTTTGTCTTGATGTTTGGGAGCCTTTGCAACGAAAGGTATTGACAGACACCCAGCGAATTCATGTTGCGAAGCGAGCAAGTATTGTCATTGCTTTGTTTTCCTTTGTGGTCGCTCCCATGCTTCAGTTTGCGACCGAGGGCTTATGGCAAATCATCAGAATCTTCACCGGATTTTACAATATCCCGGTGATTGCCATTGTTATTGTCGGCCTGTTTACACGCAAAGTACCGGCTTTGGGAGCTAAGGTTGTGATTGTTTTTCATGTCATCACTTATGGCTGCTTGCAGTTTCTTTTTAAGGAACAAATACCGCTGCACTTTCTGCATCTTTATGCCGTTTTATTCATTATTGAAGTCGTCATCATGCTGGCGCTTGGTTTATGGCGTCCTCGAGCTGAGGCGTGGATATTCCATCGTAAAGCAACCCTTGATCTAAGTCCGTGGGCTTATGGGATACCGTGTGCGACAACCTTGTTGTCCTGTGTTTTGGCGCTTTATCTGCTGTTTTCTCCGGTGGGATTGGTCGGAGGTTTAAGTGACTATTTCATGCCGTGCCTAATGGCTGTAATTTTGGTGAATATCGGAGTTTGGTGGTATTTCCGTCGCCGAGGATGGCATGCAGATCAGCGGAGGCTCAGTTTGTGAGGCCACGATTTTTTTCACTACCTTCAGCACAACTTGCCAATAACACTTGGCTGGCTCGCGGCGACGGTAGCAATGGGCCGCGCGTGGCGATCATTGGCGTTGGAATGATGGGGCGAGAACACCTAAGGGTGGCTCTACTGCTGGGACGGATGCGCATTCATGGTGTTTATGACGAGCACGCTGAGAGCATAGAACGGGCACAAAAAGCCTACCGGCAGGCGACCCAAAGGCCTCTAGAGGTTTACACCTCGCTAGAGGCTTTATGTTCCGATGAGGCGGTGGATGCGTATCTCATCGCGACGCCAAACTTTACCCATAGCGGGATTTTTGAGCGGGTGATGAAGACGGGTAAACCCATCTTTTTAGAAAAGCCTATGGCAACGTCACTCATTGATGCGCAGCGCATGGTGACCTTGGCGAAAACCTACCCTGGTTTTGTTCAGCTGGGTATGCAGTATCGTTTTAAAGCGCAGTATATCGAGGCCTTTCACGCTATCCGGGTTCAGAAGGCTTTAGGCGCTGTTCATACGGTTGCTATGTCTGAGTACCGACCGCCATTTCTAAATAAAGTGGGCGAGTGGAATAAATTCAATAACTACTCGGGTGGAACCTTGGTTGAAAAATGCTGCCATTACTTCGACCTCATCAACTTGGCCGTCGATGCGCGTCCTGTGAAGGTTTACGCCGAGGGGGGTAGGGCGGTCAATTTTCTAGATTTTAAGCACCAAGGCCTGAACTCTGACATTGATGACCACGCCTTTGTCACTGTGACTTATGACAACGGCACCCTTGCTCACTTCACCCTCAACATGTTTTGTCAGGAGCTCTATGAAGAGTTGGTGGTGACCGGCGATCAGGGGCGACTTGTCGCTAGTGAGTCATCTAGCTTCCGCGACGGTGTCGATTCTTCGGCGAAAATTCAAATAGAGGTTTCCGGTCACCCGGCATATGACGGGAGCACGGTGACTTATCCTTCGGCTATAGAAACCAGTGGCCATAGCGGCGCTACGTTCTTTGAGCACGCGGCTTTTTTGGCGCAACTCGAGGGCGACGTGGTTGACGCAGCAACGCCTGCCCAAGGTTTTAGGTCTTTATTGGTCGCGAGTGCTGCTCAGCACGCATTGGCGACGGGTCAGGTTGTGTTTATGGATGAATTTTGTGCCCGGGAGCAGGTGACTTGGCCCAGCTGAGGGTGAGCTATGAGATCATAGGGTTTTTGTCAGCGACTTAATTGATAAAGAGGTTTTCATTGTGGTTGAGAATTGTATTCAGGTGGGTGCCGGGCACATGCCTAAGATTGGCTTGGGCCTGTGGAAGCTGCCTGAGCCATCGGTGGCGAGCACCGTGGTCGATGCAATTGCAGCGGGTTATCGCCATTTAGATAGTGCCGCAGACTACGGCAATGAGACGGCCGTTGGTGACGGGCTGCGTGAGGCGCTAAAAACGTCGGAGGTCACTAGAGATGACTTGTGGGTAACCTCAAAGCTTTGGAATACCTTCCATCGCCCGGAACACGTTCGAGCGGCCTGCGAGCGGAGCTTAAAGGACCTTGGTCTCGAGTGCCTCGATCTTTATCTCATTCACTTCCCTATTGCCCTCAAGTATGTCGATTTTTCAGAGCGCTATCCGCCCGAGTGGATTTACGACCCCAAAGCTGCAGCTCCGCGTATGGAGCCCGATTGGGTCCCTATCGCAGAAACCTGGGGCGCCATGGAGGGTTTGGTCGAGGCGGGTTTGGTTAAGGAGATTGGTGTTTGCAATTTCAATACCGGATTACTCCATGACTTGATCGCATCGGCTCATATCAAACCGGCGCTCCTACAAGTTGAGTCCCACCCGTACCTCACTCAAGAACGTCTGATTCGCTTAGCCCATCAGTACGACATGGCGGTGACGGCTTTTTCACCCTTGGGGTCATTGTCTTATCTTGAACTTGGCATGGCAGAGGCTCAGGAGAGTTTGCTGGATGAGCCAAGTATTTGCGCCGCTGCTGAGCGTTTACAGCGTAGCCCGGCACAGGTGTTGTTGCGCTGGGGCCTACAACGAGGCACCGCGGTCATACCCAAAAGCAGCCAGCTTGAGCGGCTGCGTGAAAATATCGACGTCTTCAATTTTAGCTTGAGTGACGCAGAGATGACGGCCATTAGTGCGCTGAACCGGGGTCGACGTTTTAATGACCCAGGGTTGTTTTGTGAAGAAGCGTTTAACGGGTTCTATCCCATTTATGACTGAGACGGATTGGGCTATCGAACCGCTATTGCGTCGGCTTCCATTTAGGATCGCCCCTGCCAAAAGAGCCGATAATTTCCCCTTAGAATTGACGCCCTCAGGGGCAGATCAGCTCGCTGACGGGCTGTCCGAGGCGGCAATCGACGTGATGTCCGTGTTAGATCGGGTTGGCGCTATTTTGTTCCGGGGTTTTCACAATGACGGTGACGCAGGATTTGACCGCTGCATAGAGGCGCTCAATTTAAAACCTTTCACCTACGCTGAATCATTGTCCAACGCGGTTCGGAAAAACCGTACTGCACGGGTATTTACAGCCAATGAGGCGCCCCCAGACCTAGAAATTTTCCTGCATCATGAAATGGCGCAGACCCCCATATTTCCGCGCTATTTATTTTTTTATTGTGAGCATCCCGCTGCCACAGGCGGTGCTACACCGCTGTGTCGGTCAGACCATTTAATGGTGGCACTAGAGCGGCAACTCCCCAGCTTTGTAAAACAATGCCGCGATCTGGGCGTGTCTTATACCCACACCATGCCGGCGCAGGCTGACTCCGGCTCGGGCCAGGGGCGCAGCTGGCTCGATACGTTAAGTGTTTCTTCACGCGTCGCTGCGGAGTCCAAGCTGCAGCAGCTGGGGTACAGCTGGGCTTGGTTGGCCGGGGATGATTTGCGAGTAACGACGCCGGCGTTACCGGCCATACGACACACCAACACAGGCACGGAAGTTTTCTTTAATCAGTTGGTGGCCGCCTTTGCCGGCTGGGAAGATCAACGTAATTCAGCGGCAAGTTCGGTTTCCTTTGGTGACGGCTCGTCAATGCCGCTGTCTGCGTTGAAAGAAATGGTAACCCTTGCATATCAGCAGGTTTACGACCATTTTTGGCATGCTGGAGATGTCGTGTTGCTTGATAACCTGCGGGTAATGCACGGTCGGCGGCCTTACTCAGGTTCCCGTACTGTCTTGGCCGGTTTGGCCGGCCCTCAAAGCCACTAGCGCACTCTTCAGGAATACCTGCGTCAGGCGTCGCGCTTTTGCTGGCTTTCCAAGCTTTATTTTCGCCTTCTCCCCAAAAACTTCTTAACAGGCACGGTACTTGCTGAGTTCTCTTTGAGACCCTCGGGTGAATCTTCATTTGCCTGTGGGAAATACGGTTGTGGAGGCGCATAAGCGCCTGATCCGCGACTCATGGCAAGGAGTGCCGGGAGATGACAAAGACAGAACGGAATTGTACAGATTGCACTGCGATGAGGCCGGCGCACCGGGGTGGTGCGCGTTGCTGTGACGGGCGTGCTTTGCGATGACTCAGGCAGTTATTTACACCGATCTCGATGGCACCTTGCTCGATCACCACACCTACGAACTGGGTGTTGCTGGGCCAGTGCTGTCTGAGGTGCTGGCCCGAGGTATCCCTGTTATTCCGGTTACCAGCAAGACCCACGCCGAGGTGCAGCTGCTCTGTCAGAATCTGAAGCTCAACGGCCCATTTGTGGTGGAAAACGGAGCCGCCATCTGGGTTCCCAAAACTTGGGGACTGCTGCGTCCCACTGGATCGGCTAGCGCCTCCGGGTACTGGTGCCATGTGTTGGGTAAATCTCGAGGCTATATTCGAGGCTTGATGGCAGGCTTGGGCGGCGAGTGGTCTAGTCGCTTTCATGCCTTGAGTGATATGTCCTCGCGGCAAGTCTGCGCCGTCACCGGCCTTGATGAGCCCTCAGCGCGACGCGCTCAGGCACGTCACTACAGTGAAACCCTGCTGTGGCTGGGATCGGCAGTCGATCGTATTGTATTTGCACAGGCTGTCGCTGAACTGGGCTTGCAAGTTGTACAAGGCGGCCGTTTCTTACATGTCTTGGCGGGCGGCGGAAAAGGCACAGCCATGCGCTGGCTTCACGAGCACATTTGCAGCGATTTGCATCCTGATGCGATCAGTATTGCCGCCGGTGATGCTCATAATGATCTCCAGCTCCTCGAGGCTGCTGACCACGCTTTAGTGGTGCGCTCGCCACTTCATGAGCCTCCCAAGCCACACAATCATCCTAGGCTTTACCTAAGTACCGAAGAAGGGCCGGCAGGATGGGCAGAGGGGATCCAGAGCATTTTTGAAATTATCGACAAGGAGAAAGGGTATGGCCGATTTTTATCAGAACGGCAGCATTACTACGCTGCACAATCTGGGTGAGCGTTCCACTACGTGCTTAGAGCAAGAGCTCGTTCAGCATGCTAAACGGCGCCCTCTGGGTTTGGTATTACCATCGCTTTATTCTGAGATCGCAACACCCGCATTACCCAATATTTTGTCTGAGCTGAAACAAGTTCCTTACCTGTCACAAATCGTGATCGGCCTTGATCGTGCCAACGCTGACGAGTATCGCCACGCCTTATCGTTTTTTTCCGATCTCCCACAGCACCATCGGGTGCTTTGGCAAGATGGTCCTCGCCTTCAAGCCCTTGATGCGCGCCTCGCCGAGGCGGGCCTAGCGCCTAAGGAGCTGGGAAAAGGCAGAAATGTTTGGTACTGCATGGGGTATGTGTTGGCTACCGCACGGGTTGATGCAGTTGCGCTCCACGACTGCGATATTTTGACCTACGAGCGCGGCCTGTTGGCCCGGTTGCTGTATCCCATGGCACATCCGTTATTCAATTATGAATTTTGTAAAGGCTATTACCCGCGTATCGCCGACAATAAAATTAACGGCCGGGTTTGCAGGCTTTTGGTAACACCCATGATACGGGCCCTCAAGCAGGTACTAGGGGAGTCGGCTTATTTGAATTATCTCGATAGTTACCGCTATATTTTGGCTGGAGAATTTGCATTTCGCCGGGATGCATTGAGCGACCTGAGAGTGCCCAGTGATTGGGGTTTGGAAATCGGTGTTGTTTCAGAGGTTTACCGCAGCAATAACAACAAGCGTATTTGTCAGGTCGATATTGCCGGTAACTACGACCACAAACACCAAGATTTATCTGTAGATAACCCTTCAGCAGGGTTATCTCGCATGTCTACCGATATCGCCAAATCCATCTTCCGTAAGTTAGCGATTCAGGGCACGGTCTTTAATCAAGAGACATTCCGGACGGTGAAGGCAACTTATTACCGCCTTGCGCTTGATTTAACTGAAGCCTATCGCAATGACGCCATTATGAATGGTCTCCAGTTTGATATTAACGGCGAGGAGGCGGCCATAGAGCTTTTTGCTGAAAATATTATGGAGGCAGGGCGCCATTTTTTAGAAAAGCCAATGGATGCACCCTTTATTCCCACGTGGAACCGAGTGGCGAGTGCCATTCCTGATATTTTTGATCAATTGGTGGATGCTGTAGAGGCCGATCATGAGGAGTTTTGTTATTTACCCTCAGTATCAGTATCCCCAAAAATGGCCCTCGCCTGAGCGCTAACCATGAGCCTCTTTCAGCGTGTTGATACTCACCTGACCAAGATTTACGGTAATCGTCATAGCTCCGATGCTCTGGTCGAGTGGAGGGATCAGCTTCTCAAGGCAATGCGCCTCAACGGTCAGCAAGCCCCGCCGGCGCCCCATCGAAATCTATGGGATGAGACCGACGTAGCACTCATCACCTATGGCGATTCTATTCAGTCCCCCGAACAGAAACCTCTTCAGGTGCTCCACAATTTTCTCAATCAGCGGATAGGCACTACCGTTTCATGGGTGCACATTCTGCCCTTTCACCCGTGGACTTCCGATGACGGTTTTGCAGTTTTGGACTATTCCAGCATCAACGAATCCCTCGGTAACTGGACGGACCTGACGCGTATTGCCGTGGATTATCGGCTGATGGCAGATCTTGTGCTGAATCATTGTTCGAGTCGTTCGGTTTGGTTCGAGAATTTTCGTCGGGGAATCCACCCGGGAGCGGACTATTTTTATGTGCCTCCCGAGGATTTCGATACTTCGCAGGTTGTTCGACCTCGCACCAGTGCCTTACTGGAAACTGTATTAACAGACTCGGGCAGTCAGGCTGTGTGGTGCACCTTCAGCGCCGATCAGGTCGATTTTGACTTTCAAAATTTGGCAGTTGTTGAAGAGTTCTGCTGCATTATTCGTCAGCTCCTCGATGCGGGGGTGCGTATTTTTCGTCTGGATGCCGTGGCGTTCCTGTGGAAAGTTTCCGGATCTAGCTGTATCAATTTGCCTCAGACCCACGAGATCGTTCGATTATTTCGAACCCTCATTGAGTGCGCGCAGTCAGATGCGATTGTGATTACCGAAACCAACGTTCCCAATTCCGAAAACCTGTCTTACTTTGGTCAGGCCGACGAAGCCCATGCCATTTACAATTTTTCGCTACCGCCCCTGCTAATTCAGGGCCTGCTCACGGGCAGCAGTAAGAATCTTCGCGGGTGGATGATGAGCATGCCACCCGCTGAGGGCGGTACGACCTTTTTTAACTTTATTGCGTCCCATGATGGTATTGGGTTGAGGCCCGCGGAGGGTTTGCTCAGTCAAACTGATCTTGAACAAATGGTGACTGCCCTTGAGGGTTTTGGCGGTTTGATATCTCGACGACAAGCCGATGAGGGTGAGAGCCGGCCCTATGAGGTTAATATTGCGCTCTTTGATGCGCTGAGCGGTACGGTCAAGGGTCCGGATGCGCTGGGTTTAGAGCGGTTCATTTGTGCACATGCCATTATGTTGGGCCTTGAAGGCATACCCGCGTTTTACCTTCACTCGCTGCTGGGCACTCATAACGATGGGGCGCGGGTTCGTCATACCGGCCGCAACCGATCCATTAATCGTCATCAGTGGTCGCTGCAGGAATTAACAATGGCACTTGATGACACGGAGTCCGCACACCACCATGTCTTTGTGGCGCTGCAAACATTAATTCAGCTGCGTAAGAGGCAGCCCGCTTTTCACCCGAATGCCACGCAGTTCACGTTAAATCTAGGCGATTCGTTGTTTGGGTTTTGGCGGCAGAGTACTGACCGCCGCCAAAGTATCTTTTGCGTTTACAACATTAGCGACCAGCCCCAAATGTTATCTGTCGAAGAATTAAATCTCATTGCTACCGACCACTGGCACGATCTTGTATCGGGGCGAGTGCTTGAGGGTTCGATGACCGATATTTGTTTGGCGCCCTATCAGTGTCTGTGGGTCAGTAATCGCTAGGAGGAAAGGTGGCCTCATAGCAGGCTATTTTAATCGTGTGGCGGGGACGGGCTGAAATAGCGACCGGCGCTCACACTACCGTTGTCATAAAGCGCTTTAGGGTGCAAATAAGTCGCGTACTTGGTCGTGTGGTAACCCGTGAACTCTGAGTCCATCGGCACCAGTCACAGTGTCCGCTGCAACCATGGCATTAACGATGGCTTCTTCCGTGGCCTGAACCGTTCCGCGAAATAATACATCAAGCGCGTTATTGGGAAATTGCTCAACGTTATTAAATTGATCCTCGTCCACTGCGCCGGCATTGCCTGTAGAAAAAGCGAGGAAAATATCGCCGGAGCCCGGGTTACTAATAGCACCGAGTCGTCCCAGAGCCAGCGCTGGCCGTTTTGCTAATCGCTTTAACTGGTGAGGCATTATTGGTGCATCGGTGGCTACCACAACGATAATTGATCCGTCCCGAGAGGGACTGTCCTTTTTCAGTTCAGCGCCACTGCAATAGGGAAACCAGGGGTTCTGCGGTGTGATATTGGCATCGGTGTAGCAATGCTTGCCCACGGGTAACTTATCGAAGACCCACTGATCGCCCAGGCGCAGGCTCTTCCCACCCCAGTTATAGTTGCACTGCACCAGAACACCCACAACATACGACCGTTTTGCCACGGTCACGACACGAGAAGCGGTGCCGATACCGCCTTTGAATCCATTGCAAACCATACCGGTACCGCCACCCACGGCACCTTCTGTCACTGGCCCAGCGCTAGCTGCTTCAAGTGCGCTGTAAACGTGAGGGCGCTTAACATGTTGGCCATTAATGTCATTCAATGCACCGTCATAGGTTTCGGCGACGATCGGTGCATGCCACAGTGCGGGCCATTTCTGATCGACCATCCAACCGACGAACGCATCTCGAACGATGCCCACACTATGAGTATTGGTGATTCCTATGGGGCCATCGATTAAACCGCGTTCCTCAAGCCAGGTGGTGCCAGTCATTTCCCCTGAGGCGTTGAGGGTAAACCAGCCGCCGTAAACGCCCTCGGTGCTGGCTTTCCCCCGGGGGTGAATAACGGTAACTCCCGTACGAATCGGGCCCACACCGCGAACCAGCGGGCCTTCTCCGGATATCAGCGTTTTGTGACCTACCTCGACGCCCACCACATCGGTGATGCCATTGAGCGGTCCCGGTTCGCCCGTAAAAGGAATTCCTAAGGCTCGCGCACGGTCAGGCTCGGCTGCAAGTGGGGTGGCTGAACTCAGAGCCCATAGCACTGCCGGTAAACTGGCATAAAAGTATAATCGCCGCTTGTAAGGTTGCCTGGGCATAACGGAGTCCTCTTCTCGAAAAAGCGTCTTCAGCCGAAGGTACCAGATGTACCGGCGTAAAACTTTGACAGCACCAAAGGAACCCCACCTATCTCTACTTCGCGATGGGGATTCAAAGCTTCTTACCAAGTCGGTATTTTCTTCTCCGCGGGGAACCAAGGTAGCGCCACGACTTCAGCGTGACGCGTACCCTCGGGCAGGTGCAGTTCAATCGGAGTACCGGGCTTAGCATATTCAGTGGGTAGATTGACGAGGGCTATATTGTGCTCCAGTCGCGGTGAATAAACGCAGCGGGTTAAGTGGCCCGCAATGTGTCCTGCCGCACTCACTGGTAAAAAGTGTTCGTTTGGTCGCACGGGTTCGCCCTTGAAATTAGCCCCTACTAATCGTCGCGATGTGCCTTCCTTCGCGATTTTTTGCAGTGCTGCTTTGCCAATATAGTCATGAGGTTTGTCGATATCGAGCAGTCTATCCATACCTATGGTAAAGGGATTGTCGGCGATGGTGATATCGGAGCAGTAGGATAAAAGCCCGCCTTCCATACTGCGTGCTAATGAAGGGCAGGCAGGCTTAATGTCAAACTCTGCGCCCGCCGCCATACACAAATTCCACAGCTCGGTGCCCCGCTGGGCATCTTGTAAAATTAACTCATAACCCAGCTCACCGCTCCAGCCGGTTCGGCTAAGCACTAGAGGGATACCCTGTAAGGTCACTTCACGAAATTGGTAGTAGCCTAACTCGGTGGCGACATCACCAAACAATTTGTGTGCGACTTGAGGGGCCAGTGGGCCTTGCAGCTGCAGTGGCGATGCGTCGGGCTCATGCACGGTGACATCTAGCGAGCTCATGGCGGCGGCGGCCTTGGCCCAAAGCAGAACGTCGCCATCTCCCGGTGAGAGCCAGAATCGATTTTCTTCCAGGCGAAACAAGACCGCGTCGTTAACGATACCGGCATTTTCGTCGAGGAAAATGACGTAGCGGCAACGACCCACCGGACAGTTTTCTATATCTCTGGGTGTTAACAGCTGGGTGAACGCGGCGGCATCGGGGCCGCTGATTTCAATTTGCCGCTCGGCAGAGACATCCCAGAGACTGACGCCCTCAACAATCGACCAGTATTCCGACAGCGTATCGCCATAGCTGGAGGGCATATACATATGGTTATAAATCGTAAATACGCCGGCCCCTGCAGCAACAGTCGCATCGTAAAAGGGCGATTTTCTCACTCGTGGCCCCAGTGTAATCAGGGGTGGGTTTCCGGCTGTTTTCATCGTAAGGTACCCCGCCTACATCTTAATTTTTATTTAGCGGATATTGATCTGCCCGAGATGGTTTTGTCGATCGAATTTTGAACTGCTTAGATGTAAAAAATGCCGTTTTTAGGCAATAGGCAGAAACAATAAAAACCAGTGTGTCTCGGATCCTCACGGATGCGGGGCTCCCAGTTAGTTACGGGATATTTTATGGCAGGTGATTCAGCCAGCGACGCTTCAGGTAGTCATCAACAGAGCAGTGAACACAACCCTTACCAAACCCCCAAAGCGGCGTATTACGCGTTGGGTACCTTGACGGTGGTTTACAGCTTTAATTTTATCGATCGTCAGCTTTTGGCCATTCTGCAGGAGTCCATCAAGGCGGATTTGTTGCTCAGCGATGCACAGTTGGGTTTGTTAACCGGATTTGCCTTTGCAGTGTTTTATGTCACCGCGGGGCTGCCTATCGCAAGCTGGGCTGATCGCAGTAATCGTCGCAATATTGTTTCGTTATCGCTGTTTATCTGGAGTTTTATGACCGCCATTAGCGGTTTCGCTCAAAACTACTGGCAGCTGTTACTCGCTAGAATTGGCGT
>JAQXAF010000049.1 GCA_029253085.1 Luminiphilus sp.
ACAATCACATCCATAGTCCCGGACATGATCGCTTGCGCCGCGAAGTGCACCGATTGCTGTGAGGAGCCGCATTGACGATCAATAGTCGTACCGGGGACTTCATCGCTCAAACCAGCAGCTAACCAACAAGTTCTAGCAATATCGCCGGCTAATGGCCCCACCGTGTCAACACAGCCAAAAATCACATCATCATAATCTACGTCGGGTATACCGTTACGCTCTACCAGTGCCTTAAGCACGACAGCACCAAGATCAGCACCGTGAATTTGAGATAGGGTTCCACGTCTTCGCCCCGTCGGTGTTCTTACTGCATCGACAATATAGGCGTCGGCAATTTGCTTCATATCGTTGCTCCTTAAGCGGCCACTGAGTCGGTAATGGAACCACGGCCGAAGGTTAGGTCAGGACCTAGCAACGCATTCGGTCGTAGCAGCCATTCGTGTATCCGGTTTTTATGAAAACCTTCATCCCCCCACTCCCTCGCCAACGCCCAAGCACGCTTCACCCAAATTTGTAGATCACATTCCCAGGTATAGCCCATAGCCCCATGAGCTTGGATGCAGTGTCGGGCAGCAAGCAACGCGGCGCGTGCAGCCACAACTTTCGCATGCGACACCGCCAAATCCGCTCGGGTTGGTGATATGGCTGCAGTGTAGGCGGCACGGTAAATCACCGGTTTTGCATATTCAATTTGCACGGCAACGTCAGCCAACAAATGTTTAACGGCTTGATTCACACCGACAGGTCTCCCGAACTGCTCGCGATCAGTCGTGTAGCGCACGCTTTGGTCGATCATTGCCTGAGCAAGGCCGACAAGCTGTGCCGCCGTGCTCAGCGCACCACGGTTTAAGGTGGAACGCCAAAGCGTAGCCCCTGACTCGCCCTTGGCTAAACAATGGGCGTCACTCGCCTCGAAGCTTACCTCGGCAATACGTCGCGAAGGATCAACGCTTTTACAAGGTTTGATGGTGACCTCAGCGGCAGGCAGCAAATATAAGCCCTCTCCATGCCCCAACAGGAACCACTCTGCCTGTTCGGCGAAATTAATGAACGGATTTATGGGGTGTCCCGTTGCAACCAGTGCCCCCCCTTGCAAAGCGTCCAGCGCTGTTTGTACTGCACCGTGCCCCAAACCTCTATCCAGAACATCTACAAGCAGTGGCGCCGTCACCATCACTTGCTCGGCAATAGGCTCAGGACAAGCCACATAACCGCAGGTTTGCCCCATCATGACAAAATCTGCCTGACCTAAACCTAGGCCGCCCAAAGCTTCGGGTACTAACATTCCAAGTAGTCCCAGCTCCTGTATTTGTTGCAGCAAAGACAGATCAAGTCCTGATGCCGTCGACCACCGCTCACGAATACGATCGGCGGTGACTTCGGCAGTGAGAACGGATCGCGCGGCTTCGGCAAACATTTGCTGATCTTCAGTAAAAGTAAAATCCATCGTTTTCGAATCCTATTTCCTAGGCATACCCAGCATGCGCTCGGCAATAATGTTGCGCTGTATCTCGTTAGTTCCTGCGTAAATCGGCCCTGATTGAGAAAACATAAAACCGTCTAACCATGTGCCTAGATCCGCAAACTCCTGAGCTGTTTGGGGTTCAATTTCAGCCCGGGCGCCCAACAGTTTCATGGCCGTTTCGTGAATCAGCAAATCTAACTCTGACCAAAATATTTTATTGCAACTGGCTTCAGGGCCAATGCTGCCACCAGCGCACAGTAAAGAGGCGGTGTGATAGGTAGACAACGCGTAGGCCTCGGCATCCATGTAGCAGCGCAGAACCGCATCCTCGATCGTAGGGTCAAGCACCTCATTGCTACGAGACCGATACAGCTCTACGAGTCGTTTCGCCGCCTGTTGAAAACGCGCAGGGCTGCGCAACATCAGGCCTCGCTCAAACCCCGCAGTAGCCATGGCGATGCGCCATCCTTCGCCTTCACCCCCAAGAAGGTTAAACGCAGGAACACGGACTTCGTCAAAAAAGATTTCGGCAAAGCCCGGCAGACCGTTGAGCTGCGGAATCGGCCTTACCGTTATACCCTTAGCATCAAGGGGCACCAAGATTTTCGAAAGACCGTGGTGACGCTCTGAGTCTGGATCGGTGCGAAACAGACCAAAAACCCAATCGGCATACACAGCACGGGTCGACCATATTTTTTGTCCGGTAATGACAAAATCGTCGCCATCCCTCACGGCTCGACACCGGATAGCCGCCATATCCGAACCCGCATTGGGCTCTGACCAGCCCTGAGCCCAGATCTCATCGCCTTTAGCCATTGCCGGAATAAACCGGGCTTTCTGTGCCTCGGTGCCATACTCCATTAAGGTTGGCCCAAGCAAAAATATGCCGTTCTGGTTGACTCTAAGTGGAGCCCCTGCCCGGTAATATTCTTCCTCAAAAATCAGCCATTCAAGCAAGTCGCAGCCGCGTCCACCAAAATCCTCTGGCCAGGTCACCATGCCCCAGTTCCCCTGAGCCAGAGTACGCTCCCACTCGCGGTGTGCCTCAAAACCTTCAGCCGTGTCAAAGGAAGGCAAAGGTTTTTTGGGTACATTAGCGTTCAGCCAGCCCCGCACCTCGCCACGAAAAGCGATTTGCTCGTCGGTGTAGCGTAAATCCATACTTAGCTCTTATCCTGCTCTTTATTGGCAGCCGCCATTGCTTTCGCATCGAAGCCACCCAGCTTGTCACCTGATACAAGGTCATTATGCGCATGGGAAAAATGGTGCCAAGCAAACGCCGCCTCCATACCCGAGCGCTTACCCTGTAAGTCTTCGACATGATTTATGGCCTGCTTGGTTAAGGCCAAGCCCATGCGCGGCATCCCTGCAATTTTTTCAGCCAGGGCTGTTACATCATCTAAGAGGGCTTCCCGGCTACTAATTTGATTAACCATACCCATTTGCCACGCCCGCTCTGCACCCATCTTATTGCCAGTGAATAAAAACTCTTTGGCAATGCGGGGATTCAGCTCATAGGGGTGGGCGAAATACTCCACCCCGGGAATGCCCATACGCACTACAGGGTCTGAAAAATACGCGTCATCGGTAGCCACAATCAGGTCACAAACCCAAGCCAACATCAGCCCCCCGGCGATGCAGGCGCCCTGCACGGCCGCGATAGTCGGCTTCGGTATATCCCGCCAACGCCGACACATGCCGAGATAGGCTTCGGCCTCACGTACGTACAGAAACTCACCGCCCTCTTTATTGGCGTGGTCGTACCACATCGAGACCCGATCTTGACTGAGATGAACATCTCGGCCCGGCGTTCCAATATCGTGGCCCGCGGAAAAATGTTTGCCCTCGCCCCGCAGGACAATCACTTTGACGGCATCGTCGGCAACCGCGCGCTTAAACGCATCGTCAAGTTCGTAGGTCATGCGTCCATTTTGCGCGTTGTTGTACTTTGGACGATTCATAGAAATCCACGCGATACCGTTTTCTGCTGAATACGTGACAATATCGTGCTCTTCGTTTTCTTGAGCGGTTGATGCGCTGTCTTCAGTCATGATTCAGCCTCCTCTGCCTGGCGAATACCTGCAGGATTGTTTTTGAGCTGTCGAGCCCTCGCATTTAACGGATCAAGTTCGTTCAGCAGGTCGAGCTGCTCGTCCGAAGGCATCGGTGTTTCAGAGATTTCAGCCGACACCGCCAAGTCAAACCCCGTATTGTCTTGAACCTCATCCAAACCCACACCCGGGTGCAAGCTCACCACACGTATCTGCTTATTGGGCCCATTGAAGTCGAGCACGCATAAGTTTGTCACTACGGTTCTTACATCAATATCGACAAAACTATAGCCCCGGGGTAGGCGATCGTTGTTATAGCCCATGGAACACACAACATCGCACTCCCCCTCCACAAAAACCCGGCGGCTGTGGCTGGGCACAAAAAAAGAGTTGGCATGAGATATCGAGTTACCAGGAAAACCTCGCACACCCAGCAGCTGTACTTTTGGTGCTTGATGGGTGCCTCCCAGGGCCGAGATATTGCTTTGACCAAAACGATCAATCTGTGACGGACCCACCAGTGCGTGACGACGTCCACTCCAGACGTTATCAAAAATGCGCGCAAACCCCATCCAGTTTTCATTTGCCTGTCCTTCATGGCTTTTAAGACCGCTGACAGCATTGGGCTGGGACAACACGTAAGACTGGCTGTCAGTCATCAATAGATCAGGATTCGAAGAGCGCATTGCCAAGCTCGCAGCCAACCTTGGCAGCAAGCCTATTCCGGTAACGAGCACTTCACCCTCATCATCAAAAATATGGCTGGCGGCACACACCATGAGTTCAGCTAAAGTAAATTGCATAAAATCGAACCTCAGTAGACTGGCAGTGGCAGC